>JAEDMB010000138.1 GCA_016303235.1 Oscillospiraceae bacterium | reverse complement strand
ATGGAATGTTGATTCCGCAACAGCTGATATAATTCAGTATAACTACGGCGGACAGGTTAAATTCGGTATCTGGTGGATTGACTGCGACTCTTTCACAATTGACGAAATCAATGTATATACAGGTTCAGGCTCAGGCTCACAGGTTACAACTGCTACAACTACAAAAGCTCCCGTTGTAACAACTACAACAACAGTAAAACCTTCATCAAACGGAACTCACGAAATCAAGCCTAATCAGAAAATAGTATACAGCCAGCTCCCCGAAACTGACAAGATGATTGGCTGGGACTGGGCAGACTTCGGAATCTCTGCCGGAGAAAAGGTTTCAAAGGTTGAAATAAATATTTCAGCTTCAGGTAATATCGGAAAATGGCAGGGTGCTTTCGGTTCATCAACAACAGTTTCACCGGGATACTGGACACAGAGTTCTGATATGGAACAGACTATCTCCGGAAACTCCGGCACAATTACATGGAATGTTGATTCCGCAACAGCAAATATAATCCAGTACAACTACGGCGGACAGCTCAAATGGGGTATCTGGTGGATTGACTGCGGAACATTCACAATTGATTCAATCAAGGTATACACAACAGGCGGTACAGCAACCACAACTACAACTACAACAACAACTACAAAAGCTACAACAACTACTACAACTACAACAAAAGTTCCGTCAAGTGGCGGTCTTAAGGGAGATGCAAACGGTGACGGTTCAGTAGATATAGCTGACGTAATAGCTGTTGCTGCATATGTTGCAAATCCTTCACAGAACAGTCTTTCATCAGCACAGATTAACAATGCTGATGTACATAATACAGGCGACGGAATTACAGCTAATGATGCCCTCAAGATTCAGCAGTATCTTGCAAATATATGCAGTCTTTAATAAATAATAAATCGGGAACGCTGAAAAAACAGTGTTCCTGAAATTTTTAGGAGGAGAAAATGGAAAAAATTGCAACTTTTTTAACAGTATTTGCATTAATATGCAGTTGCGGAGTTTATTATAATTCACCTGTAAAAGCTCTTGAAGCAACAAATATTGAAGAATATAATCTTGATTTTTATGTATATTATGAAAATCCAACTGCACAGGCATACGCTGAAAAGTATAACAGAAATTTTGAATTGATTGAAGATAATACTTTAGTTCAGCTTACGGCAGATACAGTCGATTTTTATAATAATTGGAAAGAAAAATATCTTGTTCAGGATAATTACGTCACAGATGAAAAGCAGTATTATGTATACTATTCTGAAGAAAAATTCAACGGAGGAAATTTATCTGTTCCGGTTACTGTTTCAGAAGCACATGGTTATGGTATGCTTATTACTTCACTTATGTCCGGATATGATGCTCAGGCAAAAGAATATTTCGATGGAATGTATCGCTTTTTTAAGGCTCACCCAAGTAGTATTGGTTCACATCTTATGTCATGGCAACAATGTGACAATGGAACAGCCTTGATTGACGGAGCAGTTGATGGAAGTATGACAGGTGGATATAGCGATTCAGCAACTGACGGTGATATGGATATTGCTTATTCACTTCTGATTGCAGATTCAGTCTGGGGAAGTGATGGAGAAATTGATTATTATTCTGAAGCCGTTAATGTAATAAATGATATTATGAAATATGATGTTAATCAGGAATACTGGATACTTACCCTCGGAGACTGGGTTTCTGAATGTGATAAATCTGATAATTATTATTCTGCAACAAGATGTTCTGATTTTATTATGCAGTATCTTCCGATATTTGCGGAAGTTACCAGAGATGAAAACTGGCTTAAAGTATATAATACTACTTATGGAATTATCAATGATATAGTTTCAGAATACAAAACGGGACTCCTCCCTGATTTTGTAATTCGTGATTCTTCTGGTCATTTTGTGCCCGCACCAGCGAATTTCCTTGAAAGTGAAAATGATGGAAACTATTATTATAATAGCTGTCGTACTCCTTGGAGAATCAGTATGGATTATCTTATAAATAAAAATAAAGATGCTTTGGCTTTTGCAAATGCAATAAACACTTTTATGATACAGTCAGCAGACAATGACCCTTGGGAGATTAAAGCAGGCTATACTCTGGACGGAAATCCTATAGAAGATTACAATGACCTTTGTTTTACAGCTCCATTACTTATTTCATCAGCTTGTGAAAGTGATGGAATTTGGCATGATGCAATTCGTGATACAATAGTAAATTATGGTGATGATGTTTATTATGGTGATACAATTAAAATGCTCTGCTTGATTGCTGATGATGGTGGTTGGATTATTCCAGAATCAGAAAACAATAATATAGTTTCTGGTGATGCAAACGGTGACGGTTCAGTAGATATAGCTGACGTAATAGCTGTTGCTGCATATGTTGCAAATCCTTCACAGAACAGTCTTTCATCAGCACAGATTAACAATGCTGATGTACATAATACAGGCGACGGAATTACAGCTAATGATGCTCTTAAAATTCAGCAGTATCTTGCAAATATAGGCAGTCTTTAATCATCAGATTATACAAAAATCACAGAGAGTCGGTTTAAAATCAACCGGCTCTTTTATATTATAAATTTATTTTAAGTAGCTTGACAACAATATTTTTTTCTGGTATCATAAATAAAAGTGCTTGAAAAAAGGAAGATTTATAATGATTAAAAAAGAAAGGTGGCAGAAATGTACAATAAAGCGTATCGAAAATATTGAGGAAAATGAGGCTTTTCGTATTATGAAGTTTACGCTTGAACTTGCAAGGGAATCAGATGATGAACTGTGGAGAAAATTAATTATACTGCACCTTGATGATATTAAAATTCTGAAAGGGAAAGACGGAAATAAAATAAAGAAAGAAATAAGGAGAAAACTGAAATATGGATTATGATTTGGATTATGAAATTTATAAATATATTAACGAGCAGGCAGAACAATATGTTCCTTTCAGAAAATTACTTAAAAACAATAATCTGACATTTTCTGAAGCACGGCAGAAAGCACGGGATTTCAAAGCGAATTTTGATAATCTGCTATCTGAATATCATATAGGAAATAATAATCTTGTCAGAATATGCTGTGACCTTATGGAAAAAATCAATGAAAATCCAAATAATTCAGATTTGCAGTATATTTATATATTTATAATGACCTATTCCGGTTTTCTGAATGAAATTAAATCTCCCGAACAGCAGATAAGAAATTATATTAATCAGAATGAACGTATACAGGAATTATCTGATTTTCTGAAATCACAGATTAAAAACAGGGATAAACTTTATAAAATACAGAAACATCTGAAAAATGCTTTGCATATACGGAATATAAACTGCAGTGAGGAATCTGATTTGCTTTATAAAATCACTTTACAGTATTATTTTCTTTACGGCAGTTCAAATAATAAGATATACCGTGATAATCTTGAGTCACTTCTTATTCATATAAACAGCGATGATATATTAAAATCTGTTAAGCCTTATATTATTTTTGCAGTGCTAAGCAGAAAACATGGAATGATACAGAACAGAGCCGATTTTATTCCGAATTTTCAAACGCTCTTTCAGTATCAGACGTATAATATTATGACCGACAACGGCAAAAATTTCAATAATTATCAGTCCTATACTGAACTTTATGAGAATTTAAGAAGATTTTATGCCGATGATAAAGAAATTGATATTGAACTGTCTGATTTCTGTTTTTCAAATTTATGTTCCCTTAGCGAATGGTATTATATCTGGTGTGAGCCAAATGAAGAAATTCCGATGAATTTCATAAGAAAAGTTTATTCTCTTAAATCCATAAGCTTTCCTATGATTTGCGATGATTACGGTGATTCGGACATCAGTGAATTTGAAACAGAACATTCAGAAATTTATGAGATATGGGAAAAAACAATAAATCCTGATATGGCAGAAGAACTTCTGAATATGCTTTGCAACAGTACGGATATATCAAAGCTGGCTGAAAAATTGCCGTACGGGAAAGAATATCCCTTGTATGCCGAAATTTTTCTGTATCAGTCTGCTGAAATATTGCTTGAAGAAAAAATGCTCCGCACCGCAGAAAAATTCATAGAAATATAGTTTTCAATAACAGACTTCCTCGGAAACTGAATTTTTGATTCAAAGTTATTAAAAAACATAAAAAACTTTGTTCCCACATGAAAGGGAACAAAGTTTTTTCTTTATTTAGTTGTTTCTCTGCGTAAAAGAATAGGCGTAAGAACTTTGTGAATCGGTGAAGAAAGTGGTTTAGGTCTGCGTTTTTTGCGTTCGTTTATCTGCATAAGGAGCAGATTCATAGTTTCTTCAGCAATTTTATCAACCTGCTGACCGACAGTAGTTATAGGTATAACCGCTTCTCTTGAAACAGGGGAATTGTCAAAACCGATTATCTTATACTTATCGGGAAGTGTGCCGTATTTTTTTACAATAATATTTAGCAGAATATTTGCATGAGTATCATTAGGCATAAATATGCCGACCTTTTTATCTTTATAGAGTTCCTCAAGTTCGTTGAAAAGTTTTGTTATTTCTTCAAAATTTTCTTCAAAGCTTTTTCCTAAATCTGTAATAATCACTCTGTGTTCAAGCTGATTTGATTCGCAAAATTCTCTGAATCCCTTAATTCTTCCGTAAGCAGGAATGTATTCGGGGAAATCAGCATTTATATGTATGAGTATATCGCAACCGCTTTTCGCAAGAACAGTTGATGCCTGAATACCTCCCAT
>JAEDMB010000137.1 GCA_016303235.1 Oscillospiraceae bacterium | reverse complement strand
CGTTTTTTCTCCATTTTTCAAAACTTTCAATGGCTCTCTGCGGTGCTTTATCAGTCAGCTTAATTTCCCCTGTTTCTTCGTCCAAGTAATACCATTCATCATTTAAACTCCAGTACATAATTTCTTTATCCGCAGTCATAATTACTTCTCCTTTTCAAGTAAAAATTTCATAAACTTATTGGCAAATTTATTTTCTTTTGAACCAGTATAATAAATATTTGGTCAGTTAATGAATTCAACTGTTTCGCCGATAAAGCTTTCATTGCTTTCAACAGCAATACAGTTATGAGCATCATATACTGGAACAGGTTTATATTTTTTTCCGCATATCAGGAAAGTATTATAAGATTTTTTGGGCATTTCATCAAGAATAAGTGCGGTATAATTCTTTATATGAAATTCGCTGATTACTTTACTCATAATTTTTTCTTTCGCAATTCTTTTAATAATTTTTGGTAATATTCCAGAAGTTTTCTTTTAAGTTCAGTTTCAGAACGAGGAATATTAAATTTTTGGGCATTTTTCAAAAGATACTGTTTAGTTTCAATTTCATTTAAATATGTTTATTCGAGTATATGATTATTTGTTTCTAATTTTATTATATCACTTCTTTTCGCAATGTCAATAACCTTGTAATGCAAATTCTTCTGTTCACAGCTTTATTTTCCGGATTTTTTATAAACTTTACATATTAGTGATAGCAGATTTTACAAATATTTTTTATAATTAAAGTAAACATATCTATAAGGAGTAATCTAAATGAAGAAATCCTATGTTATCGACACCAATGTGCTTATCCAGTCGCCTTATGCAATCGAATGTTTTGAAGACAATGATTTGATTATCCCCCTTGTGGTACTTGAGGAGCTTGACGGACTTAAAAAAGCTGATGGTGAAAAAGGAGCAAATGCAAGGAAAGCTGTAAGACTGCTTGAAAATTACAGACAATCAGGAAATCTTTTAGAGGGCGTGAAATTATCTGGCGGAGGAGTTCTTCGTATTGAAACAAACTTTGCAAATATTCCTCTTCCGGATGAGTTGCCTGAAGATAAATCTGATAATTGTATTCTGAAAGTATGCAAAGGACTTTCTGAAAACATTGATAATTTAAATCAGATTATACTTGTTACAAAGGATTTGGTTCTGAGATTAAAAGCACAGATTCTCGGAATAAAAGCCGAAGATTTTACCACGGAGCAAATATCTGAATCAGATGCGTGCTATACAGGACGATGTGAAGCTTATATACCCGATGAGCTTATAAAGGATTTTAAGAAAAAAGGTATAGATTCTGCAAATCTGTATCGTACCACTTCAGACGGGGAACGTATAGAAACCCATTTTACAGAAAATGAATTTGTAATTCTTACATCTGACAAATCCACAAATAAAACTTTGCTTGGCAGAATTTCAGGAGAAAAAGTCGTTCCGTTGAAATATAAAAAATCTTCTCCCTATGGAATTACTCCAAAAAACGTTGGTCAGTACTTTATGCAGGAGGCACTGATGACAGGTGCTGATAAAGCTCCTCTTGTTATAATCAAGGGTATGGCAGGTACAGCGAAAACATTTTATTCACTTGCCACAGGACTGGAAAAAACCTTTAACGGTTCAGACAATGAATACCGCAGAATCATAATATGTCGTCCGAATGCACAATTTGATGATGATATAGGTTTTCTTCCGGGAAGCGAACAGGAAAAAATTGCTCCTATGATGCGTCCTGTTATCGACAATCTGGAACAAATACTTGATTCGGGCGGAGAAGATGAGGAAACTATGTTGAATAATAAAGTGGCAGAGCTTTTTGACAGGGGAATAATTCAGCCGGAAGCAATGAATTTTATAAGGGGGCGTTCTATTTCAAAAACCTTTCTCATTATTGACGAGGCGCAGAATATGACACCGAATCAGGTTAAGGGAATAATTACAAGAGCAGGCAAAGGTACAAAAATAATACTTCTTGGAGACCCGAAACAAATTGATAAACCGTTTCTTGATGAAAGAACAAACGGACTCAGTTATGCATCAAAATATATGAAAGGCAGTCCGTTTTGCTGGCAGATTACTCTTTTAGCAAGTGAATGTGAACGTTCTGAACTTGCTCTCGATGCCATAAAAAGATTAAATATTTAAATTTTAAAAAACGGAACGTTCAGTATATAAGTATATTAAATTATATTAATATAAATTAATTTATATGGAGGAATTTTATGAACGAAAATGTAAAAATAATTTTTGGCCTTGTTGGTGGACTGGCTCTGTTTCTTTATGGAATGAACAGTATGAGCGACGCACTGCAGAAAGCGGCTGGAGAGAAAATGAAAAAAGTTCTGAGTTTTCTGACAAAAAATCCGATAATGGGGGCTTTGGCAGGAGCAATTGTAACAGCTGTTCTGCAAAGCAGTTCGGCAACCACTGTAATGGTAATCGGATTTGTCAGTGCAGGACTTATGACTTTGCCACAGGCAATATCTGTTATTTTCGGAGCAAATATCGGTACTACTATGACAGCTCAGCTTATGGCGTTTAAGATAAGCAACTACATATATCCGATTATTTTTATTGGCTTTATTTTATATTTTGTAAGCAAAAAGGAAAAAGTCAGAAATATAGGAATGGTCATATTTTCATTTGGTCTGCTTTTCGAGGGTATCGAGATTATGGGTGGTGTTATGAAACCGCTGGCAGGAAGTCCTGTTTTTACTGACCTTATGGGAAAGGTTGCAGAAATTCCTGTACTGGGTATTGTGCTTGGTGCAGTTATGACCGTTGTTGTACAGAGTAGCTCGGCTACTATTGCTGTACTTCAGAATTTTGCTTCTCAGGCAGATGCCAGCGGTGTGAACAGCGTTATTGGTCTGGCAGGAGCTATTCCTATTCTGCTCGGAGATAATATTGGTACAACTATCACAGCATTGCTTGCATCTATCGGTCAGTCAAAAAATGCAAAACGTACAGCCGTTGCTCACAGTGTTTTCAACATCAGCGGTAGTATTGTTTTTGCATTCCTTATTCCGTTGCTTGCAAAGTTCGTGCAGTTTATTTCTCCTAAGGGCAATGAAGTTGACGTTATTGCAAGGCAGATTGCAAATGCTCATACTACATTCAATATTGCCTGTACGCTTATCTGGTTGCCTCTTATTCCGATAATGGTAAAAATAGTAATGTTTATTATAAGGGGCGAGGATAAGAATATTGTTGCAGATTCAAAGCCAAGATTCCTTGACGAAAAACTTATAAGTCAGCCTGTTGCAGCAATGTTTCTTGCATCAGAGGAGATAAAGCGTCTTTCTGAATTTGTTGCAAAACTGCTTGATAAAACAAGAACGCTTTTTAACAGTAATAATTCAAACGAGATTCATGCAGAATTCAGCAATGACTATAACACAATAAAAAATCTTCATGACAGTATTTCCTCTTATATAACAAAAATGCTTTCAAGCGGAAATCTCACAGAATCGCAGTCAGAACAGACAGCAGGACTTTTATTTGTGACAAATAATATTGAAAGAATTTCTGACCGCTGTTTTGATATGTCTGAAATGTTGAATAAGCTTTCTGAAAGAAAAAAAGGACTTTCAGAATCAGCTGTTTCTGAACTGGGAGAATGTTTTGATATTGCGGACGAGCTTTTTGAAAAAGCTATGATTTCAGTTGAAAACGGTGATGAAGATGCTGTAAAAAATGTTTCAAGCGGAAAAGGACAAATGCGGAAAACTCAGAAAAAGCTTAACAAATCTCATCTTTCAAGAGTAAACAGCAAGGATTGTGATGCCAGCCTTACTCCTGATTATGCTGAAATTCTTCACAGCCTTGACAGAATTGCTGATAACTGCGTTGGTATCGTTGAAGAAGCAATGGATAATGTATCCTTTGTAAATCTCAGAAATGATGCAGAGTATATGGAGGTTCCCAATGCTTAAACGTCTGATTTTAAGTTCTGTTCTTTGTTCTTTACTTTTTCTTTCAGCCTGCGGTTCGGAAAATAATATGCCTGATTTATCGGGAATGGGTGAAATTACTGTTATTTCCCGTGAGGAAGGTTCAGGAACAAGAGGGGAGTTTGAAAATATTATCGGAACTGATTCAAAGGGAACAGATAATGTCGCATTATCCACTGATGAAGTTTCTGATATGATATCCGGTGATGTCAGTTCTTTAGGATACATAGCATACAGCACGGCTGAACTGCCGGAAACTGTCAAAGCAGTTTCAGTAAATGGAATTGCTCCGACGAGGGAAAATATCAGCAACGGAAAATATCCCTTGTGCAGAAACTATTATCTTGCATACAGCGGAGAGTTATCCGATGCAGAAACTGATTTTCTTGCATATGTAATGAGTGCAGGACAGGCTGTTGCAGACAATGAATGTGTTGCAATAAAGAAAAACAGCAGTTTTTTATCAGATAATTCATCTGGAAGTATAGAAATCTGCGGTTCTACATCAATGGCTCCTCTTATTGAAAAAATGGCAGAGGACTATCACAGCTATAACCCCAATGTTATTATTGAAGTAACAGTGACGGATTCTTCAGACGGATTAAATTCGGCAATAAGAGGAGAATGTGATTTTGCTATGTCGTCAAGGGAATTAGCTGATTATGAAAACGAACTGCTTACTAAAAAGGCAGTGGCAAGAGACGGTATTGCAGTTATTGTGAATAAGGAAAATCCGGTTGATGATATTTCAAAGAAACAGATAAAACAGATTTATGATAATAATGTACAGAAATGGAGCGATTTAAAATAATC
>JAEDMB010000136.1 GCA_016303235.1 Oscillospiraceae bacterium | reverse complement strand
CTATAATTCAGAATTACAGATGTTATTCCGTTAAATCTGAATCTGACAGTAGTAATTATTAAAATCTTCACAATACTGCTCCTCTACCGAAGAATTTTTTTAAGCTGTCTTTTCAGTCCCTTTGGAATAAGGCTCTTTACATAGCCGGTATATTTTTTTATTCCAATATTTTTATTAAAACGGCTTTCAACAGCCTCCCAGCCGGATTCTGCATAAAGGCGGAGAATATCCTCTCTTTTTGAATCGTATTTGCTCGGGTGATTAAGCTGTGCATTTCCACGTGAAGCCTTTTCAAATAAGGATTCATAAAGTTCAAAGAAATCCTTGCTCTTTTCAACAGTATCAATACCCTTCTGAGTATTTGCAATTATTACTGAAATACCCTTTGATTCATCTATACCGTTTTTTCCGAGAAGTTCGGGGTGTTCCTTTTCTATTCCCCAGAAGTCCCCTATTGAAATATCACCTGTTCTGTTTTTGCATGCATACTTGCAATTATAACAATTTTCTCTGTAAGTCAGTCCATGCAAAAAGTAGTATATATATGAAGATGATGTACATAAAGCCTTGATTTTCTTTTTATCAGATGTAAAAGCTGTACCGTTTATTCCCCAGCCGTAACTCTTGTCACGGAAAGAAAAATCATTTATTTTTACATTCTTTCTGTTTTCAAGAACTTTAATATAATCCTTAAATGCACGATTTGAAGGAACGCCATGACAAATAAGGTCAATTGTGAAAAGGTTTTCATAATCTTTTCCGAGATACGCTTTAAGTCCTGCAACCTGACATGGACAGCCTGAAAAAATAACTCTTTCACCGCTGTTAAGCATTTTCTTTATATCTCTGAAAATCAGGTTTGTACTGCTCTGTGTATATTTTGAACCCTGAAGCTTTTTAAGTTCTTCGGAATTGCGTGCAGTAATATGATTAAGATTAAAATTGCTGTCAAATCCTGCACCCACAGCACAACCGCCGTTTTTTACTGTTTCATTTGCAAGAGTATAAAAAACTCCGCCCGATGCAGATTTTTTTAGTTTTTCTTTATCCTTTGATACTGCAACCCATGTTTTCAATGGTGTATTTGTTTCAGTAATATTCTGATATGCACAGACTTTTTTGCACATATGACAGTCAATACAGAGATTTTCGTCAATACTCGGAAATAAAAAACCGTATTTATCCTCTTTCATACTCACAGCATTTTTGGGGCATATATTAACACATGCTCCGCATGCACAGCAATCAGAATCCTTTTCAAACAATACCGGTATATTATTTTCCATCAATTTCTCCTATCTGATTTTTTAAATAACTGTATGTTTTTTCTCTTTCCTCACTGATTATTTTATCTGTAACATCATAATCAAATTTTGTATCAAGCATACTTTCAAGTTCAGATATGTTATTTATAATTCTGTTTTTCAAATCAAGTCTTGAAAGCAAATCCGTTAATTTTTCAGTATTGCCATAGCCCGAACTTCTGACAAATGAAACAAAATTACTGTGTGTTATTACAGACATTATTGTTCCGTGAAAAGTATCAGTAATAATACATTCCGCATTTTTAAAACAGGAAATTACTTTAAAAGGCTCACAGTCAATAAACTTGTCGCATACATTCTGAACACCGCCTATACAGTAAATTTTAAGTTTATGCTTTACTGCATACTTTTTTATTTCACTGCATTCATTTTCAGTAAATCTTCCCGAATATCCATAAAGTATTAAATACTTTTCATCGGAAGATATATCCGGTATACTGCATTTTCCCATATAATCATAGGCAAGTACAGGGTCTAAATTATAAACAGGCTCTTTTCCCGTAAGCTTATGCACTATGTTTCCGCTGTTTGAATCCCTTACGGATATTGCATCAAATGCGGACAAATACTCCCTGACTTTATCCTTGACGCTGTATTTTTCAAGCTTTTCAAATGTAGTATTTCCGAATGAACCGGCATAGCTGACAAGTCTTTTTGCTTTATTGCCGTGTCCGAAAAGTTCGGGGGAAAAACCTACATTTGTATTATCCTGAATGCAGTTAAAAACTTCATCACTGCCTATGACAAGCAAATCAAGTTCGGGAGTAAAATTATTTTCTTCTGTTATACCAAGAATAGGATAATAATTAGACGCATAATTTTTTTTATATCTGATAAATTTTAATTTTTCCTTAAAAGGAGCTTTGCATTTCAGAATTTCTCCGGCTTTTGATATTTTTCTTGAAAGTCCTGTTTTTTGATTGCTTTCTATCAGACATTTTCCGGCATGATAATCAACAAATTCCACTTTGCAACCAAGTTCCTCAAGAATTTTTTTAAGTCCGTATGCCTGCAGAAACGAACCGTAATTATATATTCTCTGCATTGAAAGGATTCCGGCTTTTATCATAATAACATTAACCCTTCTTAAATATATTTTTCACTATATTTTCAAGTTCAGCGTTAAACCTTGCATTGTTGCTTTTCATTTCAGCCGGCATAGATTTAATAATATTGTCATAATTGAGTATAGTATCTTTAAGCTTGCTGATATCCTCAACGACTATAATATTTCCCTGTCTTTCTGCAACTGCCTTTGCAAATTCAAGCTGATGATTATTGACATGCTCATTGAATTTAAACTGTCTCGGCACAACAACCGGAATTTTTCCGACCTGTAACGGCATTATAAAGCTTGAAGGTCCGCCATGTGTGATTACTATATCAGCTTTTTTTACAAGCTCCGTCATTTTCTGATAAGGATATAGCTTGCTCCATTTGCAGTATTCCGGCTCATAGGTTGAATAGCCTGTCTGAATTATTACATCATCAGCTATAATATTCTGTTTTTTCAAATTATCAACACACTCAATCAATCTGTTGAATGGCTGTTCATGCGTACCTACTGTAACAAATATCATAAAAGATTCTCCAAACTAAAATATAGAACCTAAGTTGACTGCCTTAGGATAAACTTTTTTCATTTCTTCCCACTCAACAATAAATTTATCGGTTATAGGATAAACCATTTTTCCGGTCATTGTAGGCTTATCTATTCTGTCGAAAACTTCAATATAAATCAGCTTTGCACCGAAAAGTTTTCCGAGATAGAAAAATGGCACGGCAACAGCTGCACCTGATGAAATAATCAAATCGGGCTTTTCTTTTCTGAGTACTTTCCATGCGAGAACTGTATTTTTTATAAGATTTTTGAGATTTCTGTTTGTAGGATAATGACATGGATACATCTTTTCGCCTTTAAGTATACTCTGTGCATCTTCCTTGTCAAATGTAACCCAGAAACGCTCTTTATCTTTCCAGAAAGGTTTAAGCATATATAAATGTGTCAGATGACCTCCGGAAGAACCTACCAAGCAAACTTTCATAAAATAAAAATCTCCTTAATCTCTTTTGAAAATATCACGGGTATAAACTTTTTCCTTGACATCATCAAGACAGGAATCATATCTGTTTGCAATAATTGAATCAGACATTGACTTGAATCTTTCAAGGTCATTGACAACGGCACTTCCGAAGAAGGTATCCCCGTCATTAAGCGTAGGCTCATATATAATTACATTAGCACCCTTTGCCTTGACTCTTTTCATAACTCCCTGAATGGAACTCTGACGGAAATTGTCGCTGTTTGACTTCATAGTAAGTCTGTAAACGCCTATTGTAACAGATTTTTCCTTTGATTTGTCATATGCAGAATTATTATCATAAGCATAGTATCCTGCAAGCTGGAGAACTCTGTCGGCAATAAAATCCTTGCGGGTTCTGTTTGACTCGACAATAGCCTCTATCAGATTTTCCGGAACATCTTTATAATTTGCAAGAAGTTGCTTTGTATCCTTTGGCAGACAGTATCCGCCGTATCCGAAGCTCGGATTGTTGTAATGTGTACCTATTCTCGGGTCAAGGCAGACACCATTAATTATCTGCTGTGTGTCAAGTCCTTTCATTTCAGCATATGTATCAAGTTCATTGAAATAGCTTACACGCAATGCAAGGTAAGTATTTGCAAAAAGCTTGACTGCCTCTGCCTCTGTAAATCCCATAAACAGCGTATCAATATTTTCCTTTATTGCACCCTGCTGAAGAAGCTCCGCAAATTTATGTGCTGAATTTAAAAGTCTTTCATCATTAATATCAGTTCCGACTATAATACGGCTCGGATAGAGATTATCATAAAGTGCCTTGCTTTCACGGAGAAATTCCGGACTGAAAATGATATTTTTTGAACCTGTTTTTTCTCTTATTGATTTTGTATATCCTACCGGAATTGTTGATTTTATAACCATAACTACATCAGGGTTATACTTCATAACAAGTTCTATAACTTTCTCAACGGCACTTGTATCAAAGAAATTTTTCTGACTGTCATAATTTGTAGGTGTTGCAATAATTACAAAATCCGCATCAGTATATGCTGATTCCGCATCAAGCGTCGCTGTGAGGTCGAGTTCCTTTTCAGCAAGATACTTTTCAATATAATCGTCCTGAATAGGAGATTTTCTGTTATTTATCAGGTCGACTTTTTCCTGAATAATATCAACGGCATACACAGTATTATTCTGTGCAAGAAGAACTGCAAGGCTTAAACCGACATAGCCTGTACCTGCAACTGCAATTTTCAGTTTCTTATCCAAAATTACCCCTCCGGATTCTGTTCTGTTTTTTAATTAATGTTATATTTGTTTTTATTATAACCATATAACCAACTAAAAGTATAGCATACATTAAAGTTATTGTCAATAGGCAAAATAATGA
>JAEDMB010000018.1 GCA_016303235.1 Oscillospiraceae bacterium | reverse complement strand
GCGGTAAGGGACATAACCGGCTGACTGACGCATAAAGCCTCCGAAACTTCTGAAACGTCTGCACCCGAAAGTTCTGAAAGTTCCGAGAGCAAAGGCTCACGCCCGTTCAGATTCAAAAAATTCTCACGTATTTTCTGAATCTGAAATGATAATTCTTTCAGACTTCTGCTGACTTTTATCATACCGCCGTCACGGAATAATCTTTTAATTTCTCCGAGAATGACAGGAACGGCATATGTTGAAAATTTAACACCCCTTTCAGTATCAAAAGATTTTACTGCTTTAAGAAGTCCGATACACCCCGCCGAATAAAGTTCTTCATACTCTATTCCCCTGCCTCTGAACTTGTTTGCACAAAGGTGAACAAGTCCGAGATTTTCTTCTGCAAGAGGTTTTTTAATATCACTCATGGCTTTTCAGCTTCTTACGCATTATAACAGTTGTACCCTTTCCGGATTCGCTTCTGACTCTGAGGCTGTCTGTAAATGACTGCATTATTGAAAAGCCAAGTCCGGAACGTTCCTCCTCGGGTGCAGTTGTGAAAAGAGGTTCCATAGCCTTTTCAACGTTTTCTATTCCGCACCCCCTGTCACGTATTTTTATGTAAATTTCCCTGCCTTTAAGAAGTCTCACAGTCATTTCAATGACTCCCTTTGAATTTCTGTATCCATGTACAACCGCATTCGTTACCGCCTCGGAAACTGCTGTTCTGATATCTGAAAGCTCCTCAACGGACGGGTCAGCCTGAATCAAAAATGATGATACTACTGCCCTTGCAGTACTTTCATTTACAGAAAGTGACGGCATTATAAATTTAACTTCGTTTATGACCTCCATTTTTTTCCTCCTAAAGCCTGTCATTTACAATTCTTACAATACGCTCAATACCCGAAATTTTAAGAACCCTTTTTATATACTGACGGGGATTTTTAACAACAAGTCTGCCTCCGCACTCACTGATAAGCTTGTACCTGCCCATAATAAGACCTATTCCTGAACTGTCCATAAAGGATATATTGCCGAAATCCATTGCGAGTTCCCTCGGCTGATTTGCAATTATAAACCTGTCAATTTCCTCACGGATTTCCTTTGCATTATGGTGGTCAATTTCACCGTTAAGCGTTGCCACGGCATAACCGTTTTCAGATTTTATATCAACATTCATATCAGCTACTCCTTTCATAATTAATATACACTATATTCCAAAAAAAAAACAGCGAAATCTGTCGCTGAATATATTGAAATTTTTTTCGGATTATGATATAATTGATAAACATGCTATTTTTTTTACGAACGGAGAAATTTTTATGTCAAAAGTATTCTGGAAAGGAAGTACAATCCTTGCCCCCGTGCCTGCCGTTCTCGTATCGTGCGGAACAGTTGAAAATCCGAAAGTCCTCACAATAGGCTGGACGGGAATCGTAAACACTCACCCCCCTATGACCTATATATCCGTACGCCCCGAACGTCATTCATATAATATAATAAAAAATTCGGGAGAATTTGTTATAAATCTTACTACTTCCGCAATATGCCGTCAGACTGATTTTTGCGGAGTCAGAAGCGGTAAGAATACGGATAAATTCAAAGAATGTGGATTCCACGCTATGCCCTGCCGTACAATATCAGCTCCATGCATTGAAGAATGTCCGATAAATCTTGAATGTAAGATAACAGATTCAAAGCATCTCGGAACGCATACGATGTTCCTTGCCGAAATAACAGGAATTAATGCCGATGAAAAATATATCGACAGCAAGGGCAAGCTCAATCTTCAGCAATGCGGTCTTATGGCATACGCACACGGAGAATATTTTGCACTCGGAAGAAAACTCGGAGATTTCGGATTTTCTGTCAGAAAAAAGAAATCCGCTAAGAAGTCAAATCCTCGATAAGACGGTTTATTTCACTTTCGGAATCAGCCTCAATGCCGTTCCGGAGCATTTCACGGTCATAATCAGAAAGAAGATTAAGATTGACACTTATTATTTTATACGGGCTTTCGCTGTCACCTCTGAATACGGCAAGACCGTTTTCATATTCTCTGATAACATATCCTATTGATTCAAGAACGGAAGGTTCATTCGGAATTTTTGCTGACATCTTTTCATTGCGGATATTCTGTGCAAGAGTACATATAACAAGAACTCCCGAAAAAGTTGCCGAGGTAAGAAGCGTAAAAAATATTTTTCTGTCAATGACCATAAAATAAAATCCCCCTCTTAATATACGTTATACAAATACTTGCTTACATTATTGGTATGTTTTTGATATTTTATACATTTTTTTCAAAAACTACTTAACATTAAGCTTTTTTTGTGATACAATATTAAGTATCATTATTAATTCTGAAAAAGGTGATGAACAAAATGAACGATAAAAACCAATCTCAGCCTGTGGATAATTCTTCAGCTCCAAAGAAGAAACGCAGAAAAAAGAAAAAAAATAAATTTCTGCTTGTCATTCAGAAGCTTTTTGCCATTATTATGACTACTCTGCTTTCGCTGTTCCTCGTAATGGTAATAACCGGCACTATTGTCGCAACTGCTCTGACTGTCTATGTATTCGACTTTATGGACGAAACAACCGGAATTACCATTCAGGAAATGGAAATGAGCTGTAACAGCTATGTATACGGTACTGACAAAAACGGTGAACTTATTGAACTCTATAAAGTCAGCAACGACTTACAGCGTATACCGATTACTATTGATGAAATACCACAGCATGTCCGTGATGCCTTTGTTTATACAGAGGACGAACGTTTCTATACTCATGACGGTGTAGACTACAAGCGTACTTTTACGGCATTTCTCAACATGTTTATCCATATTTATGATACTGAACAGGGAGGTTCTACTATCACCCAACAGCTTATAAAAAATCTTACCGGTGATAATGAAACTTCTCCACAGCGTAAAATAAGGGAAATTTTCCGTGCAATGCAACTGGAGAAAAAATATTCAAAAGACGAAATTCTCGAAACATATCTGAACTATATCGGATTCGGAGGCCCTATAAACGGAATACAGCTTGCATCAATAGAATACTTCGGAAAAGATGTAAAAGACTTGTCAGTAGCTGAGGCTGCTACTCTTGCGGCAATTCCGAAAAGCCCTAACTACTTCGGCCCTTATGTTTATAATGTTGATGAGGAAACCGGAGAAATTACTGACGGAAAAATCAACAACAAATCAAGACAGCAATATGTTCTCTGGCAGATGTATAAAAACGGTGCTTTGACATATGATGAATATCAGGAATGTCTTAATGAAAAATTAATATATACTGATTCTGAAGAATATAAAAAACTTCACCCCGAAAACCTTGAAGTCAAGGAAGATGATGAAGATGAAAAGCCGTCATGGATTGTTGATGCTGCTATCAATGAGTTCTGCGGTATAATTCAGGAAATGTACAATATTGACTATAACGAGGCTCTCAGCAGATTCAATACGGGAGGCTATCAGATTTATACTACTGCCGACCTTGAAATGCAGGAATATCTCGACAACAAGTTTCTTGATATAAATAACCTTATGAGCAGGGAATCCGTTGTGAGATATGTTGACCTTGACGATGACGGCGAATATGAAGAAGATACGCCACAGGTCGGATTTGCTGCGATAAACTATAAAGGCGAAGTCCTCGGTATGGGTGCAGGAATAGGCAAAAAGGAAAGAGCCCTGACATGGAACTATGCTGTTGACCAGACACGTCAGGTAGGTTCTTCAATAAAGCCTGTTTCAACATACGGACTTGCCCTCTATACTGATATGATTCATTGGGGTTCATATTACCGTGATACAACTGTAACTGAAATCGGAGGAAGACCATGGCCTACAAACTATTCAGTCGGCGAAGGTCTCAGCGTATCGGGTCAGAGTATTCCTGTTTATTATGCACTTCAGAAATCATACAATACTGTTCCGGCACGTCTCTGTATGGATTTGACTCCGGAGGCTGTATTCAAATTCTGTACTGAAAATATGAATATGAAACTTGACCCCGAAGATGAAGATTTGGCTCCTCTTTCAGTAGGTGCTTTGACATACGGTATATCAATTCAGAACCTTGCAAATGCGTTTATACCTTACGGCGGTGACGGAACACAGTATGAAGCACATATCATAAAAAAGATTACTCAGGCTAACCACGATTTCCTTGATATAGACGGCGACCCGCATGAAGGTGTAGACCCTGAAACTGCATGGGTTATGAACAGACTCCTTAAAAACGTTGTACAGAACGGTACCGGTACAGCCGCACAGATTGACGGCATTGAAGTATGCGGAAAAACAGGTACTACTGATGACTGGAACGACCTCACATTTGTCGGACTTATGCCTGATTTCGTAAGCGGTGTATGGATAGGATATTCAAAGCTTATCGGCGATTCGAGCCTTCCGCTTTCGCTTAAATCCGCAAAAGTATGGCATAATGTCATTGCAGACTGGGTTGCTGACCCCGAACACGTTACAAATACTGAATTTACTCCTAATGAAGATGTTATTGAAGCTTATATGTGCAGTAATTCAGGTAAGATAGCAGGTTCAGGCTGTCCTCACGGAGTTATAGGATACTGGAAAAGCTCAAACGCTCCATACTGCGATGACAGTTATTATGCACCTTCCTATGATGATGACGACGATGACGACTATTCATACTCATATTCATATACAACAGCTCCGACAACTTCATCATATGAAAGCTATACAACAACTGAATCATATTCATCAGGAGGAGAATCTATCCCGTCTGTTACTGATGTATACACTGATATTCCCGCCGATGAACCTGTTGATGTTCCGACAGACCCGCCCGCTGAACCGGATACTTCGCCGGCTGATGAGCCTGTTGATGTAGACCCTCCGGCTGATGAACCGTCCGTTCCCGCAGAATAAGGAGGATAAATTTTGGAGAATTTAAGACTTTGCTGTCCATGTCACTTCGGACTTGAAAGCGTTCTGAAATATGAAATAAACAAAATCGGAGGCACTAACCTTAATGTCTCCGACGGAAAAATTTCATTTGACGGTGATTTCAATATTCTTGCAAGAGCTAATCTCTGCCTTTCAACGGCAGAGAGAGTTCTCATAGAACTGGCGGAATTTAATGCATACTGCTTTGAAGATTTATATCAGGGAGTAAAGAATATTCCCTTTGAAAACTTCATAGGCGAAAAAAATGCATTTCCCGTAAAGGGTTATTCCCTTAACTCACAGCTCCACAGCGTTCCGGACTGTCAGTCCATAGTCAAAAAAGCTGTTGTTGAACGTCTGAAATCAAAATACAATATAAGCTGGTTTGAAGAATCCGACCCGACTATACAGATACAGTTCAGTATTCTCAAAGATAAAGTAAATATTTATCTTGATACAAGCGGTGCGGGACTTCATAAAAGAGGATACAGAAGAAATTCAAACCTTGCACCTATAAAGGAAACCCTTGCCGCCGGAATAATTGACCTTGCCCGAATACGTCCGGACAGTATTGTATGTGACCCTTTCTGCGGAAGCGGTACTATACTGATAGAATCCGCATTAAAGGCTCTCAATATTGCACCCTGCATAAACAGACGGTTTTCCGCTGAAAAATGGAACTGTATTCCGCAGAATGTATGGAGCGAGGAACGTCAGAGAGCTATTTCAAATGTAAACAGAGATGCGAAATTTCATGCAGTCGGATTTGATGTTGATGATTCCGCCGTCGCCCTTGCAATGGACAACGCAAAAAAAGCCGGAGTAAAATCACGCATAACAATAGAACAGGCTGATATAAGGAAATTCCGTCAGCCTGAAAATTCAATAGTAATCTGTAATCCTCCGTACGGCGAAAGAATGCTTGAACTCCGTGAAGCAGAGGAAATATACAAAATTATGGGCAGAGTTATCGAAAAACCTGCATATATAATATCACCGTCAGAGGAATTTGAAAAATTTTTCGGAAGAAAAGCCGATAAAAAACGCAAGCTCTATAACGGCATGATTAAATGCCAGCTTTTTATGTATTTTAAATAAAAGGAGCGTTGAAATATGAAAGCATTAATAACCGGTGCTACCTCCGGACTTGGTCTGGCTATGGCGGAAATTCTCAGTCAGAACGGCTGGGAGCTTATTCTCACGGGAAGAAATTCCGCTGTACTCAAAGAACTGCAAAGCCGTCTTAAAACAAATGTATATACAGTTACATGTGACCTTTCCAAGCCGGAAAATGCGTATAAGCTCTATAAAGCATGCAGAAAGCACAGTATTGACCTGCTTGTAAATAATGCCGGATTCGGAGTTTTCGGATATTTCAGCGAAACTTCTCTGAAATCCGAACTTGAAATGATAAACGTCAATATAACTTCACTTCATATACTTACAAAATTATTTCTGCGTGACTTTCTGAAACATAATCACGGAAGAATTTTAAATATAGCCTCAAGTGCGGGATTTATGACAGGCCCTAAGCTTTCGGGATACTATGCATCGAAAAATTATGTGGTAAGATTAAGCCTTGCAATTGCTGAAGAACTGAAACATATGAATACAAATGTAAAAATAAGTGTATTCTGCCCCGGCCCTATTGATACAAATTTCAACAGACGTGCCGGAGTATCTTTCAGTGTCAAGCCGAAATCTGCGGAATATATGGCAAAATATGCTCTTGAAAAAATGTTTGAAAATAAAACTGTCATAATTCCGACATTTATGATGAAAATATGTGTAACTCTTTCAAAAATCGTTCCGGAAAGCATTGTTTCGCCGATAGTTTTCAGAATACAGAATAACAAGCTGAAAGAAAAATGAAAGCATATAAAATAGCTCTCGGCGGAATAATTTCCGCATTATGCCTGCTTACTATGTTTATGACGGGAATTTTCCCCGCACTGTCTATACTTCTCCCTATGATTTCGGGAATTTTTATGATGATTATGGTATCAGAAATAAGCATAGGCTGGGCATTTCTGACATATATTTCCGTCAGTCTGCTTTCGCTGATACTGACATTTGACAAGGAATCTGTACTGCTTTTTATAATGTTTTTCGGTCACTATCCGATAACAAGATTTATTATAAACAGAATAAAATCAAAGCCTTTAAGAACAGCAGTAAAAATTTCAGTATTCAATATATGTGTTATAGCGTTCTTTCTGTTTACGACATATATATTAAAGCTTACTGCATTTCTTGAAGAAATAAAGGCTTTCGGAAAATACGGAATACCTGCAATTCTGATTTTTGTAAATATTATATTTATTCTTTATGAATACAATCTCAATATATTCTATGAAATATATCGGAAAAAGCTTAAACCATTTCTGAAAAAAAACAATATTTCAGAATGATATAATAAATTTAATAAAAGGAGTTTTTTATAATGGGAATGACATTCAGCCGACAGCTCCCCGAACCTCAGATAATAAAGGAGCTTTACCCTGTTTCAGAAGAAATAAAAAATATAAAGTCTGCACGTGATGAGGAAATAAAAAAGGTTTTTACCGGAGAATCAGATAAATTTCTGCTTATAATAGGCCCTTGCTCTGCTGACAAGGACGAGCCTGTTATGGATTATGTTCACCGTCTTGCAGAAGTTCAGGAAAAAGTAAAGGACAAGATTCTTATTATTCCGAGAATTTACACAAACAAGCCGAGAACTACCGGCGAAGGCTATAAAGGAATGGTACATCAGCCGGACCCTACTAAAAATGAAGATATGCTTCAGGGAGTTATAAAAGTAAGACAACTCCACATGAAAGCTATTGCTGAAACAAAATTAACATGTGCCGATGAAATGCTTTATCCGGAAAATTACAGATATGTTTCTGATTTACTCTCATATGTTGCAGTCGGTGCAAGGTCAGTTGAAGACCAGCAACACAGACTTACTGCAAGCGGAATGGACGTTCCGGCAGGTATGAAGAATCCTACTTCCGGAGACTTGTCAGTAATGCTTAACTCAATCAAGGCAGCTCAGGCAAGTCATACTTTCCTTTATGGTGGCTGGGAAGTAGTTACGGACGGAAATCCTTACGCTCACGCTATTCTCCGAGGTGCTACAAACAAGCACGGTCAGAATATTTCCAACTATCACTATGAAGACTTAATGCTTCTCTTTGAACTCTATTCACAGAAAAATCTTAAAAATATGGCTGTAATAATCGATACAAACCACTCAAATTCGGGAAAGAAATATCTTGAACAGATAAGAATAAGCAATGAAGTTCTTCACAGTATGCGTCATTCAGACGACATCAGAAAATTTGTAAAGGGTCTTATGATTGAAAGCTACATCGAGGACGGAAATCAGAAAATTGAAGACGGCGTATATGGAAAATCCATTACTGACCCCTGTCTTGGCTGGGAAAAGTCCGAACAGCTTATTTACAATATCGCTGAACAGCTCTGAAATATTTCCAAGAGGCGGATTTGAATAAGTCCGCCCCTTGTTTTTTAAGAAAAATTTGTGATAAAATGAAAAAATTTTTCAGAAACTATGGACTTTATTATCAGAATATAGTATAATATTAAGGTATGCTGATTGCAAATTTTTTTAAAATCTGCAATATTATTTTTGTAAAATCGGAGGAATATAAATGAAAAAGTTCAAAAAACTCTCTGCCCTTGCGACAGCAGGCGTTATGGCTGTATCACTTGCCGGCTGTGGAGAATCAACTTCAACCGGTATGAATATTGACGGAACGGATATCCGTGCAGGTATATTCATATTCTATACTATGAGTGCATATTATGAGGCATCAAATATAATCGCTGAGGACGGCACTGATACAAGTGATGTCAACAATATCAAAAATGCCCATATCGATAATGTAACTTCAAAGGAATGGATTCAGAATAAGGCTGAAGAATACTGTACACAGTTCATCGCAATAGAACGTGAATTTGATGCTCTCGGCGAAGAGCTTACTGCCGAAGAAGTTTCCGAAATAGACAGTATGCTTTCATACTATACAAGCGGTGACGGAGGAGATTTCTATACAAAAAACGGAATAAGCTCCGAATCACTCAGGGATATTATGGAAATAGACTATAAGCGTCAGCATGTATTCAAGCACTATTACGGCTTTGACAGCGAAAAAGGTATGAGTGAGGACGAACTCAAGGATTATTTCAATGATAATTATGCCCGTGTAGAATACATAACAATTGACCTCAAGGACTCTGAGGGAAATCTCCTCAAGGGCAACGACAAAAAGGAATTAATAAAGCTTGCAGAGGATTACGCAAAGGAAGTAAACAAGGAAACTACCGAACAGAAAAAGCTCTATAAAATGGACGAAATCCGTGAGGAATACAACGAATACAAGATTGAAAAGGCGGAAGAAGAAGCTGCTAAGACTGCTACAACGGATTCCGGAACTACTACCACTACAACAACTACTACAACTACTTCCGACCCGACAGAAACAACAACTACTACAACTACAAATCCATTTGCAAATGAAGTCCTTGTACAGCTTGTAACTGTAACTACTGCTGAAAAGGCTGATATTTCCGTTGGTGAATCCGGAGAAACTACAACAGCTACCGAGCCGAATTATGTTCCCTCCAAAAAAGCAAATGAATTTATTTTCAATGAGGCTGAAACAGGTGTTGCATCTGTTGTAGAGGACAGTGAGGCAGTTTATGTAATTCTCAAAGCCGACCTTTATGAAAGACTTACTGATGATGACTGGTGGTCTGAAAACTACATTCTCAATCTTCAGAATCAGAAATACGGCGATGACTTCAGCGACTTCATTGACGAACTTGCAAAGAGCTACAATGTATCAAGAAATGAAAGAGCATTCAAGAGATATGAACCGTTCTCACTTGATTATGAACAGTAAAAAAATTAAGGGCAGTTATTTTTAAACTGCCCTTTTTAAATCAGAAAAGTTCAATTTTTTTGTTTTCAACATCGAAATAATTGTCAAGCACTGCAACATAGTATCTGAAACATACCTGACCGTTGAACGTCATAACATCGCCTTTTTCGGGAACACCGAGTTCCGCAAGCTGTTCGTCAGTAAGTTCATTGAGAAGAACTGAATCATCTTTTTCAACATAGAGCTTTTCAAGAAGTCCGGATTTAAGATTTTTAAGATAAATTCTTTCGCCTTCTTTTGCATGAGCAGATTTTATAAAATCCTCATCGGGAGAAAGTACATAATAGCCTGTACCGTCTCTTGCAATATTGAAATGTTCAAGCTGTTGTGCATCGAGTTCATCAAGAAAGACTTCTGTCTTTGTATTCTGTTCAATTCCAAGGAACTGACAGTCTTCAAATTCAAGGTCAGTAATCATCAGCTTTTCCTCATAGGTATATCCCAGAATTTCAAGCTGTTCTTCTGTGAGATGCAATACAATATGGTCAGAAATTTTATTAAGCTGTTCTGTTATTTCCTCACGGGACTGCTCTGTCCATTCAACTTTTATATTCTTTGTAAGAGGACGTTCGAGATATACAATGCGGTCAAAATTATTTATTCTGAACGTTATGTAGAATTTCGGGAGCGAAATATCAGCGTCATTAGGTTCAACGTATACGGCAGTGCTTCCGTTTGAACTGTCCTGAGTATTAACAACGGAATACCTGTATTTTCCGGACGGTGAAACACCGGATTCAACTGTTTCAGTTTTGCTTGCCGTAACAAAGAATGATGTAATAAGAAAATATCCGAGTGAGCCGAAAATATAGAGAAGTAATATTATCGTGCCGAGAGTTGTTTTGACTCCCTCACCTGCTCCGGAAAACAGAAAAATTATCATTCCGGTTGCAACAAAAGGAATTATCAGTTTCCATTCGCCGAAATAGAAAAGAACTACGGGCAACATTGCGGGAAGTATGACAAAGCTTGCAATACGTGTAATCAGCTGTTTTCGGGTATAAATCATAAAAACAAGAAAGACGGCTGACAATACTGAAATAAGCAGGCACATCGAATTAGGCGAACTTATTTCGACATTATAGAAAAGTGAACAGTAACAGAGAAAACATGCACCAAAGGCATACAGACCGCTGAAAAGCGACATAAATCTTTTAACCCATATATTTGAAAGTATCTCTTTCATTTTAACCTCCGAAAATAAAAAAATCATTACTTAAACTATTATAGCATTTTTATTTCAATCTTACAAGCATTTTTTGAAATTTTTCCGTAAATATTTACTTTTTATAAAATCAGGCGTATAATATATTATCAGAGTATCTGAAAGGGGAAATTTATGAACAGAATAGATTTCAAACAAATTATTTTTGCAGTTCTTTCGATTGCATGTATGATACTGATTTTCTGTTTTTCAGCCGACAATGCAGAAGAATCAACTGAAAAAAGCGATTTTTTCGTTAACATTCTTGAAAGTCTGCCGATTGCAGTCAGGGATAATTTATCATTCATAGTAAGAAAAACCGCACATTTCAGCGTATATGCACTTTTAGGGTTTCTCGTATCGGGAGCATTTTCGGGGAAACAGAAATTCTATACGCTTTCAATATGCTTTCTCTATGCGTGTACAGATGAAATACATCAGTATTTTGTTGTGGGGAGGTCATGCCGTTTTCAGGACGTAATGATTGATACGGCAGGGGCATTTTCCGGAATACTTATCTTTATGCTGATAATCAGGCTTTTAAGAAAAAAGGGTGCATAATGCACCCGATTTTTTTACTGCTTTTCGTTTTTTATCCCGAAAATAAGCTTGAGAACTCCTGAAAGAACTTTCGGGCTTTTTATTACTACAATTTTCATATGTAATCTCCCCTTTCATATTTCATTATATTCTGAATTATGAAAAGGGTTCTTATTTTTTGGAAAAAATAATTAACGCATATCCGCCTGATACTTCAAGCGTTGCCCTGTCTGATGTAATCTCATTGCTTACACCTAAAGGAAATCCGGAAGTAAGATAATATTTTTCAAGAGGATACTTTACTCCCGAAAGCTCTCTGATAAATACTTTATCAGTAAGCGAAAATACAGAAAAGTATTTTGAATCATCTTTTAGGTACTGGCAATAACTTTTTTCTCCCTGTACTAAAGCACGGTTTAATCCGTCGTTTATCTCTGCACGAACTTTTCTTTCAGCACAGTATTTAAGAGTCTGAATATTTGCGATAGTGTGGTCAAGCCTTCCGGAAAGTCCGCCGTATATTTTTATTTCTTTCGCTCCCTTTTCTATCGCATATTTAACGCAAAGCATTGTATCAGTATCATCTTTTTCCGGAGAGCTTTTTATAACTTTGCTCTCCGGAGCTATTTCGCCTTTATAGGAATCGAAATCCCCTATTACTACATGCGGAAAAATGTCCAGTTTTTTGCAGTGATACAAACCGCTGTCCGCACATATAACAAAATAATTACTGATATTACGTGATATTATGGAATAATCAAAAATTTCTCCGCCCGAAAATATAACAAAAGTGTTCATTTAAGTTCCCATTCCTTAATTTTTTTTGCTTCATCATACATAACGCAGTAACTTTCGTGACGGCTTTTGCTTATCTCCCCGCGTTTCACAGCCTCTATAACTTTACAGCCTTTTTCACAGGTATGGGAGCAGTCCTTGAACTGACATTCATCTTTAAAATCTGCAAATTCCGTAAAACATTCAGCAAGATTTTCTTTTCTGATAACATCATATTTATTTGTTTCAAAAGTAGAAAATCCGGGAGTATCGGCAATATATCCGCCGTCTTTTAGTTTATATAATTCAGCGTGGCGTGTAGTATGCTTTCCTCTGCCGAGCTTTTCACTGATTTCGCCTGTTTTAAGATTAAGACTGCTATCGACTGCATTAAGCAAAGTGGATTTTCCTGCACCGGAATTTCCAACAAATGTGCTTATTTTTCCGCAGAGAATTTCCCTTATTCTTTCGATTGATGATTTATCTGAATAATCGGCAACAAGAGTCTGTATATCAGTATTTTTATAAATATCAAGAACAGGCTTGCAGTCGCCTATATCTGCCTTTGATATTATTATTATGGGAGTAATATTCTTGTATACTGATATTGCAATAAATTTATCAAGAAGAAGAAAATTAGGTGCAGGCTTGCATGTTGATACAACAAAGAGAATCTGGTCAAGATTTGCAAGCGGAGGTCTTATTATACTGTTTTTTCGTGGATTTATTTCAGATATAACACCGTTTTCAATAGTAACGTAATCGCCCGCAACAGGAGAAATATTTCTGTTTCTGAAAATTCCCCTTGCCCTGCACTCAAATATTAAACCGTCAGGGGACTCCAGAGTATAGAGTCCCCCTATTGATTTTATAATAAGTGCGTTCTGAATTTTATTCAGTCCAGTCATGAATACCGTTTCCATTCTCATCAACCCAGCCCCATGAATCGGGTATACCGTCATTATCGAGGTCTCTCATATCATCAGGGCGACCGTCTCCGTTATAATCGTTGTAATCTATCGGAGGTTCAGTTGCGGGAGGTGCAGTCGTAGGCGGTTCAGTAGGTTCGGGTTCTGGTTCAGTAGGTTGTTCTTCGGTAGGAGGTTCGGTAGGCGGTTCGGTAGGCGGTTCAGTTTCCTTGTGGAATCCGTCAATATCATTTATTGCACTGTAAAAATCTTCCCAGTTTGCAGTATATGATGCAGTTGAAAAATCGAAATTATACTGTCCTATTCTCGACCTTAAATTATTGCTCTGATTTGTGATATATACAGTAATCGGAATATCCTTTCCTGTACCCTTTACCTGTACTGAAGTATTTGACATTTCGGGAGCAAGTATTACACCGCTTGACATAATAGTCTTGTTTTCATTGTCTGAGAAGAAGTCAATAACAAATCTACCCTCTGAATTATCCGGGAGACTTACATTGAATGTAACTTCACCATCGGGGAGCATACCATTGCTGACAGAAAGTATAAGCTCCTGGTCTGATTCAATTACAGTACCGCTTGGAATACTCTGTTCAAATACAATGCCTTCGGGTTCATATGAAGGAGAATCCACTCTCTTAACGTTGCTGAGACCTTTATAGGAGCATATAATTGATGCCTCCTCAATAGTCTTTCCTACAAAATTATCAAGTTTAATCTGTTCCTTATTAACTCCGGCACTTACAAAGAGAAGTATTTCGGTACCGGGTTCAACATCAGTACCGGCTTCGGGTTCGGTTCTTATGATATTGTCAACCTGAATACTGTCGCTTGTATCCTGCCTTATATCAGATTTGAGACCAAGTTCATCAAGAGTACGCTGGAAAACAAGATAATTTATATCCGTACCGTCTGGAACTTTGACAGTCTGCAATCCCTTGCTGACCTTTACCTTAACGGTATCACCCTTGTTGAAAGGAGTTTCGGGTTCAATATCCTGTTCAAAAATGCAGTTTCTTTCGACTTCATTATATTCCTGTGAATCAACAACAATGTTGATAGTACCGCCGTATTTGTTTACAGCCTCATTGTAGTCAACACCTATGAGATTTGGCATTTTGTAATCAAATTTCTGACCCGAATCACCCTGAAACATATTCATTACAAGAGATGCAACGAATATAACACCGCCGATAATAACGGCAATTGTAATAGCAGTAAGAACGGGGACAAAGAGAGATGTCTTTTCTTCTTCCTCCTCATCGTCGTCATCATCTTCGTTATATTCTTCTTCATGACGTTTTTTCTTTCTCGGGGGTTCTTCAACGGCTGTAACAGTATGTTTTCCGGTATATCCGTTTTCCTCACGGACTTCATTCTGTTCGGCAGTGCTGAAATAGCGTGTTTCATCGGATTCGCCGTTATCCTCAATGTAATATCCGAAAGAAATTTCGGGGTCAGCCTTGAATCTTTCAATATCCTTAATCATTGCCGATGCAGACTGGTATCTGTCAAGCGGATTTTTCTCCATAGCTTTAAGTATAATTTCCTCAAGACCTGCGGGAACATTCGGATTAACAGCTCTCGGACGCTTTGGAATATCATTGATATTCATAACAGCAATTGACACGGAGTTATCAGAATCAAAGGGTTTCTGACCTGTAAGCATTTCATAGAGCATAACGCCTACGGAATAAATATCGCTTTTTTCATCAGTAGCCTCACCCTTAGCCTGTTCCGGACTGATATAGTGAACGCTTCCAATGGCCTGGTCAGTAGCAGTTTTGCCTGTTTCACGTGAAAATTTAGCTATGCCGAAATCCATAACCTTAATAGTGCCGTCATCAAGCATCATAATATTCTGAGGCTTTATGTCACGATGAACTATACCGTTTTCGTGGGCGTGCTGTAATGCACGCAGAATCTGAATCATAAAGTGTACGGCATCTTTCCAGTTGAGAGCCTTTTCCTTTTCGATATAGTCCTTGAGGGTTATTCCGTCAATATACTCCATAATTATATACTGGAGATTTTCGGAAAATCCAACGTCATAAATTTTCACAATATTGGGGTGCGAGAGGAGAGAAATAGCCTTTGATTCATTTCTGAAACGGCTTAAAAATTCCTCATTGTCGGAAAATTCCGTTTTAAGTATTTTGATTGCAACTATTTTGTTGTCCACAATATCCTTGCCCTTGTAAACGTCAGCCATACCGCCGACTCCAATAAGCTCGGTTATTTCGTACCTGTTATCAAGCATTTGCCCGATATTAGTATCTTTCTCCATTCTGTTTATATCCTCCTGTTTATTAATCAGAAATAAGTGCGACAGTAATATTATCCTGTCCGCCCTTTTTCAGAGCAAGCTTTATAAGTTCGTCTGCACAGTCATCAAAAGAAGTCGAGGAAACAACCTCATAAATTTCGGAATCAGTATTATATCCTGAAAGTCCGTCAGAACAAAGCAAAAGCTTTATCTGATTTTCATAGTCAAGAATAAATATATCAACCATAACGGTTTTGTCCACTCCGACTGCACGGACAAGCATATTTTTCTGTGGGTGAGTAATCATTTCATCGGCAGTAATTTTACCCTGTTCATATAGAAGTGATGCGACATTATGGTCAACGGTGACACGGTGCAGACCGCTTTCAGTAATAATATAAGCTCTGCTGTCGCCCACATTGGCAATAAAAGCGGTTTTCGGGGTTACGAAGGCAGCAACGCACGTTGTACCCATTCCGAAATTCTTAAAGTCAAGGCGTGCTGTTGTGTAAATAACCGAATTAGCCGCAGAAACCGATGAAATCAGAAGTTTTCTTATATCATCATCAGAAATTCCCTCATGGTAGCCGTTTCTGAATCTTGAAAAAACTTCATCAATAGCCATAACGCTTGCTTCACCGCCTGCACGTTCACCGCCCATACCGTCACATACAACGACAAGTACATTTTCGCCGAACTCCTCATATTTGACGGAATCCTGATTTTCGTCACGTGCAAGACCTATATCAGTAGCAGTTTTAACTCTCATAAATTTACACCTCCAGTCTTTTCAAGTTTTAGAGTATCACGCCGGAGCTGACCGCAGGCAGCATTTATATCACTTCCGAGCGTTCTTCTGACCGTTGCATTAAGTCCCCTTTTTGAAAGATACTGTGCAAAGCTTTCAGCCGAAGATTTTTTCGAGCTGTAATTTCTCTCTTTGACTTTGTTCACAGGTATAATATTTACATGACAGTTCATACCCCTGAGGAGTGAAACAAGCTTTCCGGCATTTTCCTCCGAAACATTTACGCCGTCTATAACAGCATATTCAAATGTAATTCTCCTGCCGGTTTTTTCAATATAGAAACGGCATGCCTTCATAAGCTCGTCAAGACTATAAACACGGTTCACGGGCATAATTTTACTTCTTTCATCACTGTCGGCACAGTGGAGCGAAACTGAAAGAGTAAGACCGAATTTTTCTTCGGCAAGCTCATAAATTTTCGGAACGATTCCGCATGTCGAAAGCGAAACATGTCGCAGACTAAGGTTATTTCCGTTTTTATCAGAAACGAGCCTTAAAAACTTAACAACATTATCGTAATTGTCAAGCGGTTCGCCGATGCCCATAAGCACAACACCGGAAACTTTAATTCCCATATCCTTTTCGGTCATATAAATCTGCATAAGTATTTCTGACGGAGTAAGATTTCTGACAAAGCCTGCAATTGCAGAAGCACAGAAACTGCAACCCATTTTACAGCCCACCTGAGTGGATATGCAAATACTTCTTCCGTAATGATATTCCATGAGAACAGTTTCAACATAATTTCCGTCAGGAAGTCTATAAAGATATTTTACAGTATTATCTATACAAGATTCAAGTCTTTTTGCAATAAATAGACTTTTTATACAAAAAAACTCCTTTAATTTAGTACGCAGTTGCACAGATATGTCAGTCATATCATCAAAGCTGAAAACTTTTTTAACATGTAGCCACTGAAAAATCTGTTTTGCTCTGAATTTCTTCTCACCGAGTTCAGCCATTTTAAATTCAAGCTGAGGGAGGTCGAGAGACAGAATATCAATTTTTTCCGAAACTTCCAAGAAATCACCTTACTTTCCTTATTTTTGAAATAAAGAATCCGTCACTGCCGAAATAGTCTGGAAAAATAGTAGCCTTATAGTTTCCGAAAGGTTCACCGAGATTTTCAAGAAATGACACTCCCTCAATATCACCGTGATTTTCAAGAAGTCTGTCAATAATACTGTCATTTTCGGCTTTGCGGAGAGTGCATGTCGAATAGACAAGCTCACCGCCTATTTCAAGATAATTGAGAGCATTTTCGAGTATTTTATACTGTATTTCGGGAAGATTTTCAAATTCGGCGAAATTCTTGTATTTAATTTCGGGCTTGCGTCTTATGACACCCATTCCCGAACACGGAACATCGCAGAGGATTTTTGAAAACTCAGGGAGCTTTTCATTGAATACACACGCATCGCCCGTCATAGCCTTTATATTGGATATGCCGAGACGTTCCGCACCTTTTTTTATCAGGTCAACACGTTTTTTATGCAAATCAAAGGCATATATTTCGCCCTTGTTTTTCATAAGCTGTGACATAGTGAAAGCCTTTCCCCCCGGAGCTGAACACAAATCAAGAACTTTGTCGTTTTCCGTGGGATTAAGTGCCATACAGCAGAGCTGTGAGGATAAATCCTGAACGTGAAAATATCCGCTTTTAAATTCCGGAAGAACTGTCAGGTCACCGCATTTAAGGTTATAGCAGTCTGGAATTAAATCAGATTTTTCAGCACCGAGCTTTTCCATAATATCCGAAGAATTTTCCTTAAGAGTATTCATTCTGACCGTAACGGGCGGAACTTCAAGAGCATCTGAAAGAAGTATGTTCATTTTTTCCATACCATAATCATTTATAAGGCTTTCTATAAACTCAACAGGTGCGGAATATTTTACACCTGATGATATAAAAATATCTCTCGGAACGGCATAGTCCTTATTATTTCTGATAAAATTACGCAGTACGGCATTTACAAATCCCGATGCACTTTTTTTATGAAAGGCTTTTGCAAGATTAACACTTTCATTTACAGAGGCATTGTCCGGAATATTATCCATATAGAGAATCTGATAAAGTCCCGTGCGGAGAATATTCAGAACGGTCAGGTCAATTTTTCCGGCATTTCTCTTGCTTAACTGCGATATTATATAGTCAAGAGTAATTTTTCTTTCGATAACTCCGTAATAAATAGCAGAGCAAAGACGCTTGTCACGTTCATCAAGACCTGATTTTTCAAGACCTGCTCCGAGCTGAATATTTGAATATCCGCCGTTCATAAATGTTTTATTAAGAAGTTCAACGGCAAGAAATCTTGCATTTTTCATAAAAATTAATTCCTTCTGTTTGAAATTGCAACAAGTCTTATAAGCTGTGCAACAGCCGTAAACAATGCTGCGACATAAGTCAGGGCAGCGGATATAAGAACCTTTTTAGACTGTCCGAGTTCATCTTCATCGAGATAACCGCTCTGTTCAAGAGTTTTCAAAGCTCTTCCGCTTGCATTGAATTCAACAGGCAGAGTTACAAGCTGAAAGACAACTACTGCAATAAAAAGCCATATTCCGATAGTTATAAGCGGGCGGAATCCACCGAGAATTATTCCGAGGATTACAAGAGGATATGCAAGGCTTGAACCTATATTTGTTATCGGAATTATTGCAGAACGTATTTTCATAGGGGAATACTGTTCCGCATACTGTACAGCATGACCACATTCATGTGCAGCGACTCCGATTGCAGCAACGGAACTTTTACCATATACAGAATCAGAAAGCCTTACAACATTGGCATTAGGGTCAAAATGGTCAGTAAGATTTCCGCTTATTCTTTCTATTGCAACATTATAAAGACCGTTCTGGTCGAGAATCATTCTTGCAATCTGGTCGGCAGTATAGCCACGTCTGCTCATAATCTGACCATATTTTTTATAGGTGCGGTTAACGTTAAAAGATGCAAGAAGTGCAACAAGGAACGAAATAACAACAAGGAAATAACTCATAATAAAACCTCCGTTATGAAATATAATTACCCCAGTATACAACCCTTTTCAAGCTTTTTTCCCCTTAAAAAGGCAGATGTTTCCATACGCTTGCTGCCCTCAAGCTGAATTTCCTCAAATCTTATTATCTGCCCGTCACCGCATTTTACTCCGAAATTTTTTATGTCAGTAATTTCACCGTTTTCTGCCTTTGAGGATTCTCCCGAAAGCGATGAACGGTAAACCTTGAGTCTTTTTCCGTCAAGCATTGTAAAGCCTGTGATACCTCTTATTATATTGTGAATTTCCTGTGCGGACTTTGAGAAATCAAGACGGCTCATATCCTTTGTAATCATAGGCGAATAAGATGAAAGTGAATCATCTTGCTTGACAGGTTCAAGGGAATCCGATTTGATTTTTTCGATAGTTTCCGCAAGAACTTCTCCGCCCATTTTTGCAAGTCTTTCAAAGAGTTCTGCTGAAGTTTCGTTTTCGCCGATATCAGTTTCACGTTTTACAAGCATATCGCCCGTATCAAGACCGATATCCATCTGCATTGATGTTACACCGGTTTTCTTTTCACCGTTGAGTATGCACCACTGAATCGGTGCAGCACCTCTGTAAGCCGGAAGAAGTGATGCGTGAATATTTATACAGCCATACTTTGGGAGTTCGAGAACTTCTTTCGGGAGAATCTGTCCGTATGCTGTAACAACTATCAAATCGGGATTTATTTCCCTTAATATCTGCATAGAA
>JAEDMB010000135.1 GCA_016303235.1 Oscillospiraceae bacterium | reverse complement strand
AAAGGTCAGCTCGAAGCCGTTACATTCGTTGACGGTCAGGGAAATGATTTCAAAACCTTTGATGATGTCAAGGGCGAACTCGGAAATCTCCTCTATATGAGTGTAAGACATAATACAAGTGCCGTTCTCAGCGGTGACAAAGTTGTCGGCGGCAATGCTACTGAACGTGCTTTGCTTGGATTTCTTAAAGGAAAATCAGTCAATGCAAATGTAACTGTTACAGACAGCATACCTTTCAACAGCAGTAACAAATATTCCGCATCAACAGTAAGCGGTGACTATAACCTTTCACTTATCAAGGGAGCTCCGGAAAAAATTATAAGCAGATGTAAATTCTGCTACGATGAAAACGGAAAGAAAATTCCTTTTAAATCAGAAGGTTCAAAGGTATCCGCAAAAATCGATGAACTTGCAAGCCGTGCTATAAGAGTTCTCGCTCTTGCCGAATGTGACGGAAAAATTACTGATGACGCTCTCCCTGACGGTGACTGGACTCTTGTCGGAATTATTGGTATCCGTGACGAAGTAAGACCCGAATCAATTGACGCTATTGCACAGGTTCACAAAGCCGGTGTACAGGTTGTTATGATTACCGGTGACAGAAAAGATACTGCTATGGCTATTGCTAAAGAAGCTGGTCTTCTCAAAAAGGAAAGCGATATCGTTCTTACATCTGATGAACTTGCTAAGCTCAGCGATGATGAACTTAAAGCTAAACTCCCGAATATACGTGTAGTTGCCCGTGCATTGCCGAGTGACAAGAGCCGTTTCGTAAGAGTTGCACAGGAACTCAATCTCGTTGTAGGTATGACAGGCGACGGCGTAAACGACTCCCCTGCCCTCAAGCGTGCCGATGTCGGATTTGCTATGGGCGGAGGTACTGAAGTTGCCAAGGAAGCAAGCGAAATCGTTATTATGGACGATAATTTCAAATCTATCGAAAAAGCTATCCTTTACGGTCGTACAATATTCAACAGCATAAGAAAATTCATAGTATTCCAGCTTACAATAAACGTTGCAGCGGTTCTTATTTCGTTTATATCTCCTCTGCTCGGAATTGCAAACCCGCTTTCAATCACACAGATTCTCTGGGTAAACCTTGTAATGGATACTCTTGCAGCCCTTGCATTCGGCGGTGAACCTGCTCTTGAAAGATATATGAATGAAGCTCCTAAAAAACGTGATGAACATATTGTCAGCAAAAATATGTGGAGTCAGATTATTACCGGCTCTGTATGGACTTTTGCAGTAAGCCTTATATTTATACTTACTCCTTTTGCAAAGGATTTCTTCAGACCCGATGAAAATAACAAATATCTGCTTACCGGATATTTCGCATTCTTTATTTTAACTTCTGTATTCAACGCATTCAATGCAAGAACCGAAAAGCTTAATCTTTTCGATAATCTTGGCAAAAACAAGGGATTCCTTAAAGTTATGGGACTGATTACTGTTGTACAGATAATCATGACATACTGCGGAGGAGTTATCCTCAGCTGTTACGGACTTAATGTCAAGGAATGGCTGTTTGTTATAGTTTCTGCACTTCTGATTGTCCCCGTTGACTTAATCAGAAAGCTTATATTAAAATCATCAAAATAATTCTCAAGGAGGAATTTTATCATGGCAATTAGCTTAAAAAAAGGTCAGAAGGTTGACCTCACAAAAACAAATCCCGGACTTTCCAAAATCCTTATCGGTCTTGGCTGGGACACAAACAAATATGACGGCGGTTCTGCATTTGACCTTGACGCAGCTGCTTTTCTTCTCGGAGAAGACGGCAAGGCAAAGAGTGAATCTGATTTCATCTTCTACGGCAACCTCAAGCACGTTTCAGAATCAGTTGAACATCTCGGCGACAATCTCACAGGTGAAGGTGACGGTGACGACGAACAGATTAAAATCGACCTTTCAAAAGTTCCCGCTGATGTTGCAAAAATCGATTTTACTGTAACTATTTACGATGCTGACAAACGCAATCAGAACTTCGGACAGGTTTCAAATGCATTTATCCGTATCGTTGATGAAGCTAACAATACTGAACTTATCAGATATGACCTCGGTGAAGATTTCTCAATCGAAACTGCTGTTGTAGTTGCAGAGCTTTACCGCCACAACGGTGAATGGAAATTCAACGCTATCGGAAGCGGATTTTCAGGCGGTCTTTCAGCACTTTGTGCAAACTTCGGCATTGATGCTGAATAATCCGGTGAAAAATCAATGACTTACGATGCTATCGGAACCCGTGAAAACATCAGAATAATGGATTCAAGTGCCAACAAGGGTATGAAAGTTGATATACTTGAATATCAGAAACTTCTCGGCGGAAAAAATCCCCATAATGCTCAGATGATGTATTTCATGGAAAAACAGAATATGAAAGCCCGTCAGCCTGTTATCTATCTTACTAATGATTCCGTCAAGGTTGAACCCGGTGCTATGAGCTATTTTATGGGCAATCTCGAAATGGTTTCCGGTGTTACTGTAAAAAACGCTCTCGGCAGAATGTTCACCGGTGCTGTAACAGGCGAAGCCGTTGCACAGCCCGAATACAAGGGAACCGGTATGGTTGTTCTTGAACCAAGTTTCAAGCACTTTATAGTAATAGAACTTCAGGCAGGCGAGGAAATTATTGTTGATAAAGGTATGTTTTTCGCTGCTCAGGGAAGTGCAGTTGTCAGTGCTTATATGCAGAAAAATTTCACTTCCGCTGTTGCCGGCGGTGAAGGTATCTTCCAGCAGTCTATAAAAGGCCCCGGTCTTTGCGTTCTCGAATGTGCAGTGCCTATGTGCGAAATAGATATTATTGAGCTTAACAATGATGTTCTTAAAGTAGACGGCAATTTTGCCGTACTCCGCACAGGCGGAATAAGCTTTACTGTTGAACGTTCCGCAAAGACTCTTGTCGGCTCTGCTGTATCGGGCGAGGGGCTTGTAAACGTATACAGGGGAACAGGTCAGGTATGGCTCGCTCCTACAATAAAAATATACAATTCTCTTGTATAAAACGAAAGAAGTGATATAAATGGCTGTAAATCTTCAGAAAGGTCAGAAAGTCGAACTCCGCAAGGAAAACGGCGGTGAACTTAAAAGCGTTATGGTAGGTCTCGGCTGGGACGAAGCTAAACGCAAAAAAGGTCTTTTCGCTCCAAAGCCTCAGGCTATCGACTGCGATGCATCTGTATTTGTATGCTCAAACGGAAAGCTCTGCGGTAAGGAAGATATTGTATATTTCGGAAACCTTACCCACAAGTCAAAAGCTGTCCGCCATATGGGCGATAACCTTACCGGTGCGGGTGACGGCGATGATGAACAGATTATGGTTGACCTTACTGCTCTCCCCGCAAATTATGACAAAATTGTTTTTGTTGTAAATATATATCAGGCTATGCAGAGACATCAGCATTTCGGAATGATTGAAAATGCTTTCATAAGAATCTGCGATTCTGATACCGGAAAGGAACTTTGCAGATATAACCTTTCCGAAAACTATGACGCTATGACTGCTATGATTTTCGGTGAAATTTACCGTTATAACGGTACATGGAAATTCAGTGCAATAGGTCAGCCCACAAATGACAATGATATATCTTCTCTCGCAAGAAGATACCAGTAAAAGGAGGTTTTTTAAATGGGTGTTAATCTTTCAAAAGGTCAGCGTGTAAGCCTTGACAAAAATATGACTATGGCTATGATTGGTCTCGGCTGGGACGTCAAGCAGTTCGACGGCGGTGCTGATTTCGACCTTGATGCTTCTGCATTTCTTCTCGGTGCTAACGGAAAAGTAAGAAGTGACGCTGATTTTATCTTCTACAACAATCTCGAAAGCGTTGACCATTCTGTAAAGCATATGGGTGATAACCTTACCGGTGAGGGCGAAGGCGATGACGAAGTTATTGTTATCGATTTCACAAAAGTTCCTGCTGATGTTCAGAAAATTGCTATTACAGTTACTATCTATGACGCTCAGGCAAGAGGTCAGAATTTCGGACAGGTTTCAAATGCCTATGTACGTGTTGCACGTATGGCTAATGAAAACGACATGAACGGTTCAGAAGTTCTCAGATTTGACCTCGGTGAAGAATTTTCAATCGAAACTGCCGTTGTTGTATGCGAAATTTATCGCCACAACGGTGACTGGAAATTCAATGCAGTAGGTTCAGGCTATCAGGGCGGACTCGCTGCTCTCGGCAGAGCATACGGCGTAAATGTAGGCTGATAAGCTTTCAGATACAATTATAAACTTACATGGGGGAATCTTTTTCCGTAAGATTCCCCCGAATTTTTAGGAAAGGAATTTTTTGATTATGAATCTTCAGCGTGGTTTCAGAGATAAGCTTGAAAAATATTTCGATATAAATCAGGATATTGATATAATTATGAATACTTCCGGCAGTGCCGTTTATGATTACTGCTGTTTTGGTGTCGACAGTGCAAATAAGCTTTCCGATGACAGATATATGGTTTTTTATAATCAGACTTCATCTCCCAACGGTGAAATCAGATTGAATGGTTCTTCCGGATTCAGAGTTTCACTTAAAAATCTTCCGATGACTATTAACAAGCTTGTATTTACGGTAAGCATTGACGGCAACGGCACTATGGGAAATATTTCCGGTCACTCGCTGAAAGTAATGCAGAATAATAATTCTGCTCTCGAACTCAATCTCTCCGGAACTGATTTTCATTCCGAAAAAGCTATAATTTCAATAGAAATTTACAGAAAAGATACATGGCGTATTGCAGTAATAGCAGGCGGATTCAACGGCGGTCTTAAAGATTTGCTTAAATTTTACGGTGGTACGGAAATATCTGTTCC
>JAEDMB010000017.1 GCA_016303235.1 Oscillospiraceae bacterium | reverse complement strand
AAGCCGTTATTGACCATACTCAATGCGTTGGCTGTGGAATATGTCAGGAAATGTGTAAATTTGATGCTATATGATTTGTCAGAGGGGACTCCGTCCCCTCCGAACCTCCCCTGCAAGCCTTTTGAAAAAGGCTTGACCGAAAACTTTTTTACAAAGGTGATTTTTATGGAAAATGAAATTTATAAAGCTTTTGCAGAATGGCTTGACAATCTGCTTGAACAGGATATGCCCGAAAATACTAAAGCTTATAACTTCAATCTCTATGAGGAGGAAGACGAAACATACGGCATACAGCTTATAGCCTCCGATGAATTTGATGAGAATGACGGCGGAGAATGGGCTTGTTCAGAAATATATTCTTCGGAGGAAGATATTTTCTATATCGACCATTCAGACGAAAAAAATGCTGACCGTCAGAGAGGTATGGATTTTATATGCGGTCTGATAAAAGAATATCTCGGAAACGGAAAATATTCGGATAAGCTGAAAAAATCAAAGGCTGTCGGAGTCGGATTCGTTGACGGCGATATTGAAATCTTATTTAAAAAATAAATCAGGAGGATTTTATGGATACTAAATCTGTTATGATAGTCGGAGTAGGCGGACAAGGTTCTCTGCTTGCCTCGAGAATTTTGGGAAACGTGCTTTTAAATCAGGGTTTTGACGTTAAAGTCAGTGAAGTACACGGAATGTCACAGCGTGGCGGTTCTGTTGTCACATACGTAAAGTACGGAAAAAAGGTTTACTCCCCTGTTATCGAAAAAGGCGAGGCTGATATAATTATATCATTTGAAGAACTTGAATCTGCAAGATGGATTCCGTATCTTAAAAAGGGCGGTCATCTGATTACATCGATTCAGAAAATAGACCCTATGCCCGTAATAACAGGAAATATGGAATATCCGGAAGATATTGACGGAAAAATTAAAAATCTCGGAATTGATATCATATCTGTTGACGCTCTCGGACTTGCCGAACAGGCAGGTACTGCAAAAGCTTCAAACGTTGTACTTATGGGAGTACTCTCCACTAAAATGGGATTTGACGAATCAGTATGGCAGAATGCTCTTGAACAGTGTGTTCCGTCAAAATTCCTTGAACTTAATAAAAAGGCTTTCGCTCTCGGAGTTCAGAACGCATAAGCCATTAATATATAAAAAATCAGGAGGAATCAATTACCAATGGAAAATTACTGGAACAAAGAAATTGAATGTATGTCCCGTGAGGACATGAAAAAGTTACAGGACGAACGTCTTGTAGCACAGGTTAAGCATGTTTACGAAAATGTACCTTACTACAAGAATCTTATGGACAAAAAGGGAGTTACTCCCGATGACATCAAGTCAACAGATGACCTTCACAAGCTTCCTTTCCTTACAAAAGCTGATTTGCGTGAAGCTTATCCTTACGGACTTCTCGCAAAGCCACTTTCAGAATGTGTAAGAATACAGTCAACAAGCGGTACTACTGGAAAAAGAGTTGTTGCATTCTATACACAGAATGATATTGACCTCTGGGAAGACTGCTGTGCAAGAGCTATTACTGCTGTTGGCGGTACTAAAGAAGATGTATGTCAGGTATGCTATGGATACGGTCTTTTCACAGGAGGTCCCGGACTGAACGGCGGTTCACATAAAGTAGGCTGTCTTACACTTCCTATGTCATCAGGAAATACTGAAAGACAGATTCAGTTCATGAGAGATTTAGGCTCAACAATTCTCTGCTGTACTCCGTCATATGCTGCATATATCGGCGAAACTCTTCACGAAATGGGCTTTACTCCCGATGATATAAAGCTTAAAGCCGGAATATTCGGTGCAGAACCCTGGACTGAAGAAATGCGTCACGAAATTGAAAATCTCCTCGGAATCAAAGCTTACGATATTTACGGTCTTACTGAAACAAGCGGTCCCGGAGTTGCTTTTGAATGTTCCGAACAGTCAGGCATGCACATAAATGAAGACCACTTTATTCCTGAAATTATTGACCCCGATACAGGTGAAGTTCTTCCGGAAGGTTCAAAGGGTGAACTCGTATTCACAAGCATTACTAAAGAAGCATTCCCGCTCCTCCGTTACAGAACACGTGATATATGTATTCTCACAAGGGAAAAATGTTCATGCGGAAGAACTCTTATAAAAATGTGCAAGCCTATGGGAAGAAGTGACGATATGCTTATTATCAGAGGTGTAAACGTTTTCCCGTCACAGATTGAAACAGTTCTCATCAATAAAGGCTACTCGCTCAACTATCAGATTGAAGTTGACCGTGTAAACAATACTGATACTCTCGACATCAATATCGAAATGAAACCCGAACAGTCAGAAAATATTCAGGCTGAAGAAAAGAAACTCGCTTCCGCTATCAAGACTATGCTCGGAATAAGCCCTAAGGTTCACCTCGTTCCCGAAAAATCAATAGCAAGAAGTGAGGGAAAAGCTGTCCGTGTTGTCGATAAACGTAAGCTCCACTAAAAAATTTTCGTAAATTATTCTGAAAACACTTGACAATTCCGTTAAATATTGTATAATTATAAGTAAGAAATATTTTTTTCAAATTTATACATGGGAGTGATTTCTAAAATGGGCATTATCGAAAAATTCAATGACGTCAGCAAAATGGCTAACGATAAAGCCAAAAACATCAGCGAGGCTAACAACCTCAAAAGAAAAATCCTCTATGAGGAAGAAAGAATCGTTGAAATCTTTGCAGATATCGGCAAAAAATACTACAAGAACCCTAACGAAGACCCTAACGTTTTCCGTGTCCTCTGCGAGGATATTGACACAAGAAGAAGAAGAATAAAGAGAATGCGTTTTGAACTCAACGAAATCAGAGGATACAAAATCTGTCCGAAATGCAATTCCGAAGTTAAGGATAACTTCCAGTTCTGCGGTGTATGCGGTGCAAGACTTCCTGACCCTGACGATGAAGATTTTACATCACTCGAAACTAACGACTACTACACAGAAAGCAGTAACAACTTCTTCAACGCTGACTCAACAAAAACATACTAATCTTTTTCCGACTGTCCGGATTTTTACACGGACAGTCTTTTTTTAAGGTGATTTTTATGAAATATATAAAAAATGCTCTGTCAGTTATTCTGCTGATGATTTTTTTCAGTACAGTATTTATATGCACTCTTGCGGATTTAAAAATATTTTTGAAAATTGCTGTAATTATAATATCTTCAACAGCATATTTTATAAAAAGCTTTAAAGCTCCGCAAATCAAACAGGATTCCAGAAAGCTCCGCCACCTTAATCACGGCTGTAATCTTATAATGCTTGCAGGATATTCGGCAGTTCTTGAAACTGTTCTGACAATTGCAATATGCATTAAAACCGATGTTTCTGCTTTAACCGTAATTATAAATTCGCTTTTTGCGGGAGTATTTATAATTGCTATGGCACTGAACGGAATTTTAAAAACTGCTGTAACTTCAAAGCAGATAAAATTCATATGGTATATACTACTTATTTTTATGTGGTATATTCCGCCGGTAAATATAATAATATTCTGTCACTTTTACAAAACCGGAAAGCGTGAATTTCGTTTTGAGACGGCTCGCCTTGACCTTGAAAAGGTACGTGCCGAAAATTCAGTATGCCACACAAAATATCCTATACTTATGGTTCACGGAATATTTTTCCGTGACTGGCAGTATTTCAACTACTGGGGACGAGTTCCGAACGCTCTTATTTCATACGGTGCAGAAATTTATTACGGAAATCAGCAGTCTGCAAAATCAGTGGCAGAAAGTGCGGAGGAGCTTAAAAACCGCATACTTGAGGTAATCAAGGAATCGGGTGCGGAAAAGGTCAATATTATTGCACACTCAAAGGGCGGACTCGATTCAAGATATGCTATAAGCAGACTTGGAATGGACAAGTACGTTGCATCACTCACAACTATAAATACTCCGCATAAAGGTTGCGATTTTGTTGACAATCTGCTGAATACATTTCCGGAAAGATTTATAAAATTCGTTGCGAAAAAATATAACAGAATATTTTCAAGGCTCGGTGACAATTCACCGGATTTTCTTGCCGGAATACTTGACCTTCGGGCATCTTCATGCAAAAAGCTTGATGAATCACTTCCCGATTCCCCTGATGTATACTATCAGAGCTATATGTCGCAAATGAAAAATTTCTTTTCAGCCGGTATTCCGCTTAATATAGGCTATCTGCTTATAAAAAAATGCAACGGAAAAAATGACGGTCTTGTATGGGTTGAATCGGCTAAGCATGGCGAAAATTTTACTCTTATTGAAAATAAATTTCCGAGAGGAATTTCCCACGGCGATATGATTGACCTTTTCAGAGAAAATATAAAAGGCTTTGATATTCGTGAATTTTATACAAATATTGCTTTAAATCTTAAAAATATGGGATATTAACATTTTGTTTATTGATTAATGCGGATTTGTGTGCTATAATATATATTATGAAAAACATTCACGCCTTAAAAAAATGCGTATGAACCTACAGAGAAAATATGCAGGTATGCAGAGTATGAACCATACAAGCGTGAACGGCAGGCATATCTGCCCCATAACATTAAACGGTACTTCGGAATAATCCCATACATTCCACTTTAAAATTATATTTACAACTATTCCGACAAAAAATTCCGTTGCCGTAATGAATAAAGCTCCTATAAGACAGCTTTTTAAAAGAGTTATTCCCGAACTGCTGTTTATAAGATACAAAATCATAAGTATTATACCGCCTGTTATTCCCATTGTCCAGTGCGTATATCCCCTGTCAATAATTTCAATCATACTGTATATAAAAAATCCCATAAGAAATGAGATTGAACATTCTGCAGTTTTCAAAATACAATTCCCCTCTCTTTTTTAATTTTATTATATACATATTCAAAATTTATATTCAAAGGAATAAATTTCATATGACAAATATTATTATTATCATTTTACTGATTATTCTTATTGCAATGTGTGCAATAATTATCATGAAGCTTTCCGGAAAAAATCAGAATCAAAATCAGAATACAAATGAAATTCTTGAAAAAAATTTCAGTCAGATTAAACAGGATATTTCCTCCTCCGGCAATGAAAATATGCGTTATATCGGGGAAATCGTTTCCGGAAATCAGAAAAATCTGAACGATTTAATTACAGGTCATCTGAAAAATATCGGTGAAAATCTGACCGAAAAACAAAACACATCAATGGAAATGTTCACCCGTATGAATAACGTCACTGAACAGCATTTCAGTTCATTTACTGCCGATACTGAGCAGAAACTCAATAATATAAAAAATGCTCTTGAAAAGAGAATTTCGGAAATACAGTCTGAAAATTCAAATCAGCTGAAAATTATAAGCTCATCACTTGATGAAAAACAGAATTTATCCCTTGATGCTTTTACAAAAATGAATTCCCTTACCGAACAGCGTTTCAGTTCATTTACTGCCGATACTGAACAGAAACTCAATAATATAAGAATTTCCGTTCAGAAAGGTCTTTCGGATATTCAGTCCGATACAAATAACAGACTTAATCAGATTCAGGGAGTTGTTGAGGAAAAATTGCAGAAAACGCTTGATTCAAAAGTATCGCAGGCATTTTCAACAGTAAGCTCACGCCTTGAACAGGTTTATAAGGAACTCGGAGAAGTTCAGAGTATTGCCTCCGGAGTTACCGATTTGAAAAAAATTCTTTCAAATGTCAAGACAAGAGGAATTTTCGGCGAATTACAGCTCCGCAATATTCTTAAAGAAACCCTGACACCCTCGCAGTACCTTGAAAATGTCAGAATAAAATCGGGATTTGTTGAATTTGCTGTTATTATTCCGGCTGAAAACGATGAACATATTCTTCTGCCGATAGATTCAAAATTTCCTAATGATACATACAGCAATCTTTCGGACGCTCTCGAAAAAGGAAGTAAATCAGAAATCGAAGATGCCCGAAAAGCTCTTGTAACACGTCTTAAATCCGAGGGAAAAGATATTTCATCAAAATATATAAATCCTCCGGAAACTACCGATTTTGCTGTAATGTTTCTGCCGTCAGAGGGACTTTATGCCGAGGCAGTAAATTTAAATATGGTTGAAATTCTTCAGCGTGAATATCATGTTGCTCTTGCGGGTCCGAGTACTATGACCGCATTGCTTAACAGTCTGCGAATGGGATTCCAGAGTATGGCTATCCGCAAGCAGAGTGACAATGTATGGAAAGTTCTTAATGATGTCAAAAAAGAATTTGAAAAGTTTTCTGACGCTCTCGAAAATGCACAGAAAAAAATCAATACTGCAAGCTCCGAGCTTGAAACCCTTGTCGGAACACGTACAAGAATGTTACGCAGACAATTGCAGAACGTCACTGAACTTGACAATTTCAAAAATAATAATGATGGAGAGTGATTTTTTTAATGAGAAAAAGCTGTATACTAATGCATATCTCAAGTCTGCCGTCAAATTACGGTATAGGAAAACTCGGAAAGGAGGCTTATAACTTTGTTGATTTTCTCTGTCAGTCGGGTGTGAAATGCTGGCAGATTTTACCGCTTTCGCCTACAAGCTACGGGGATTCCCCCTATCAGTCATTTTCGGTAAATGCCGGAAACCCTTATTTTATAGATTTTGAAATGCTTGAAGATGAGGGACTTCTCGAACACAGTGATTTTAGTAATATAGAATGGGATTCCGACCCACGTCACGTTGACTATGAAATAATATATAATAACTGCTTTAAGGTTCTCCGAAAAGCCTACGAGAATTTCGATGCAAAAAAATCCCCTGCATACCGTGATTTCATAGACGAAAATAAAAACTGGATTGGTAGCTATGCCCTTTTTATGGCTCTGAAATTCAAAAACGACGGAAAAGCATGGTATGAATGGGAACACGATATTGCTATGCGTGAATCGGAAGCTCTTTCAAAAGCCAAAAAGGAACTCAAAAAAGATATAGGATTTTTTAAATTCATACAGTTCAAATTCTATGAACAGTGGTTCAGACTCAAGAATTATGCTAACGAATGTGGAATAGAAATAATCGGAGATATTCCGATATACTGTGCATATGACAGCGTAGAGGCGTGGGCATCTCCGAGACTTTTCTGCTTTGACAAAACAAAAAAGCCTGTTGACGTTGCCGGCTGTCCTCCCGATGACTTCTCACCGACAGGTCAGCTATGGGGAAATCCTCTTTATAACTGGGAATACCATAAGAAAAACAACTATAAATGGTGGATTGACAGAATAGCATTTGCATCAAAAGTATATAATATAGTTCGTATAGACCATTTCAGAGGATTTGAGAGCTATTATGCAATTCCATACGGAAGTGAAACGGCTGAAAACGGTGAATGGCGTAAAGGCCCTGATTCCGAGCTTTTCAAGCTTGCTGAACAGAAACTCGGAAAGCTTAATATTATTGCGGAGGATTTAGGATTTATTACTCCCGAAGTAAGAAAAATGCTCGATGATACAGGCTATCCCGGAATGAAAGTCCTTCAGTTCGGATTTGACAACGCTAAAAATGAACATCTCCCCCATAACTTTACAACTACAAACTGCTTTGCATATACAGGCACTCACGACAATGAAACTCTTACAGGGTGGGCGGAAAATCTTTCGCCGAAAAATCTTAAATTCGCTAAAAAATATCTCGGAGAAAAGAAAATTCAGAAACTCCCCTATGCCGTTATAAAATCTGCATGGGGAAGTGTTGCGGAGGTTGCCGTTGCACAGATTCAGGACTTTTTAAACACTCCTCCCGAAGGAAGAATGAATACTCCCTCAACTCTCGGCAAAAACTGGCAGTTCAGAACTCTGAAATCCGATTTCAGCAGTAGTCTTGCCAAAAAAATAAAAAAACTCAATAAAATCTATAACAGATAACGGAGGTATTTAACCCATGGAAAACAATGTTTTAATGGAAATTTTACTCAAAAAATTACAGGTAAACCCCTCAACCGCTACTCCGCAACAGCTCCACAACGCACTTGCACAGTCCGTAATTGAAATTATTTCAAAGAACTGGCATGACAGCAAAAAGGAACATCTTTCAAAAAGACGTGCATGCTATTTCTCAATGGAATTTCTTGTAGGCCGTGCAGTATATAATAATCTTCTCTGTCTCGGAATTTATGATGAGGCAGAAGAAATTTTCAACAGTTTCGGGCGTTCACTTTCCGAACTTGAAGAAATTGAAGATTCTGCCCTTGGCAACGGCGGTCTCGGACGTCTCGCAGCTTGTTTCCTTGACAGTGCTGCTACACTTTCACTCCCTCTTGACGGCTATGGAATACGCTATAAATACGGTCTTTTCAAGCAGTCTATTGTAAATGGTTTCCAGTGTGAAGAAGCTGACGACTGGACGAAATACGGTGACTACTGGTCTGTAAGACATGAACAGGATACTGTTATTGTAAATTATAACGGTCAGAGCGTCAAGGCTGTTCCTTATGATATGCCTGTAATCGGTGCTAAAACAAATAATGTCGGCACTCTCCGACTCTGGCAGGCTGAACCTGTAAAGGAATTTGATTTCAATACATTCAACAATCAGAAATATCTTGAGGCATCAAAGGAAAAAGTATTCGCCGAAGATATTTCAAGGGTTCTCTATCCGAATGATGATACCTATGAGGGCAAAAAACTCCGTCTCAAACAGCAGTATTTCTTCTGCTGTGCATCACTTACTGATATTATAAAATATCATTTAAAGGAACATGGAACTCTTGACACTCTCGCAGACTATATAACAATTCAGCTCAATGATACCCACCCTGTTATCTCAATTCCGGAGCTTATCAGACAGCTTGTCGATGTATATCACTATTCATTCGATGACGCTTTCACTATGGCTCAGAAGATTTTCAACTATACTAACCATACTATTATGGCGGAGGCTCTCGAAAAATGGAGCTGTAACCTTGTTGAGGAACTTCTCCCGAGAATATATGAAATTATCATCATGATTAATGAGAGATTTATTTCTGATATGTACTCAAAGGGTATCGAAAAATCAAAAATCGACAGCATGAAAATTATAAATAATGGTCTTGTGCATATGGCACACATGGCTATATATGCATCATCATATACAAACGGCGTTGCAAGGATTCACACACAGATTCTCAAGGATACCGCACTTGCCGACTGGTATAAGGTTTATCCCGAAAGATTCCAGAACAAGACAAACGGCATAACTCAGAGAAGATGGCTTGCACTCTGCAACCGTGAACTTTCCACATATATTACTGAACTTCTCGAAGATGATTCATGGGTAACTGACCTTTCACAGCTCAAGAAACTTGAAAAATTTGCCGACAGCAGTGCCGTACTCAATAAATTTATAACTATCAAGCAGACAAAGAAAAATCAGCTTGCTGAATTTATAAACAAAAAAGAGGGTACTTCAATAAATCCCAACAGCATTTTTGACATTCAGATAAAGAGACTCCACGAATACAAAAGACAGCTCCTCAACGCCTTTTCAATTCTCTATATCTATTACGGAATAAAGGACGGTTCAATAAAGAATTTCGCTCCGACAACGTTTATTTTCGGTGCTAAGTCAGCTCCCGGATACAGACGTGCAAAGGCTATAATCAAATTCATCAACGAAATTGCAAGGGTAATTGAAAATGATGATGAAGTAAACAATCTTATAAAGGTTGTATTCGTTTCAAACTACAATGTATCATACGCTGAAAAGCTTGTAGCCGGTGCTGATATTTCAGAACAGATTTCCACAGCAGGCACAGAGGCATCAGGTACAGGCAATATGAAGCTTATGCTTAACGGTGCTGTTACTCTCGGAACTTATGACGGTGCTAACGTTGAAATCGTTGAAGAGGCAGGAGAAGAAAACAACTATATTTTCGGTGCTAAGGTTGAAGAACTTGCAGAAATCTTCCCGAAATATGAAAGCCGTAAGATTTTCGCTGAAAACAAGAAAATTCAGAGAGTTGTTTCAACACTCATTGACGGTACTGTATCTGACGGCGGTTCAGGAGATTTCAGAGAGCTTTATTATTCACTTCTTGACGGTGCAAGCTGGCACAAGCCTGACCATTATTACCTCCTTGGTGACCTTGAAAGCTATGTTGAGGCTAAGCTCCGTGCAAACAGGGATTATTCAGAGGATAAAATCGGATTTGCCAGAAAGCAGTGGATTAATATGTGTAATGCCGGAAAATTCAGTTCTGACCGCACTATAAAGGACTATGCAGAAAACATCTGGAAAATAAAATAAATATAAAGGGCGGACTTTTCAGTCCGCCCGTTGTGTTTTTCTTACTGCATACCGCCTTTGAAATAGAAACTTTCCTGAATAATCAAAGCACAGCCACCGCTGAAAAGGTTCTTTTTATCGATTCCGCTGAGAACTAATCTTTCGGCAATATCTTCACCGACATGCTTTGCGATACCTCTCTTGAGGTAATCAAGCTGTCTTTCTGAAAGTTCAACGTTATGAAGAATTATTCTCTGTGCAAAGTGCATACATGCGAGATTATTGAGAAGTATTGCAAAGTTGGCAATAAATCTGTTTACGATATTAACAACAGGTTCTTCACCTCTGATAACAGCATTTGAAAGAGCATCTATTGTAATATTATTCTTGTCGCCGTTTGACTGTTCATAGAGAACGGGAGTTTTATCCTTTGAATATACTTCTGCAACAGCATTCATAAAAGCAGTCTTTGAAAGTTCTGCCTTAACTGAACCGTCAGGATAGCCTTCCATCTGTCTGCCGTTAGGATTAACTATGGCTCTTTCAATCATATATGTATATGACATATAATCTGATGAAAGAACATTCTTGTTGAGAACAGCCATATTAATCTGATTTCCGTAGCTGATGAAAACCTGATTATTCTGATAACCGCTGTAATTTTCAAAATCATTGCTTGCAAGTGCAAGAATACCGACAGCATTTCCGCACTTGATTTCAACATCAACACCGCTTGAAACCTTATCAATAAAGTTTGAGAAATCGAGGACACCGTCTTTATAGAAAATCTTAAGTCTGCCCCACATTGACGGAACTATTCCTATGCCGAGACCAAGAATCTTATCTTTTTTAAGACAGCTGTTGTCCATCATTTCATTGCTCTTATTGATTATAAAGTTTATGATGTCCTTAGTCATAGTTTTATCATCAATAATCATTGATGCCTTGTCAAGAACAGCACCGCTGAGAGTTGAAAGACCTATGCTTACTTCAACATCGGAAATATAAGCACCGAGAGCGAATTTATAATTGTCATTAATGCTGATAAGGATTTTGCGTCTGCCTTTCTGGAGCTTTTCTGTATTAACAGGAGCTTCACCGATTTCGACAAGTACACCCTCCTCAATCATTTCATTTGTAATGATTGTTACCGCAGCTCTTGTAATATGGAGTTCAGAAGCTACATCTACTCTTGAAATAGGGCCGAACTCTTTAATTACACGAAGTATCTGCATTCTGTTTCTTCTTTTGAGGTCAAGTTTGCTGATTCCGCATTTTTCCATATAAATTTTCCTTTCCTTCACCGCAAATATAACCGAATGTAATATCTGGTGATGATTTATTTTCCCGCTAACTGATATTTCTGATGAATATCATTTAACATACTTATTATACCACATAGAATAAATTTTTCAATCTATTTTATGCCTATTTTTTACATTTCGTATACTTAAACAAAACTTTATATAATATTCTGCATAATCTTGTCGAACTGTACAACAAGAGGCAAACTTATTATTGAAAGCACAGTTGTAAAAGCAAATATTTCAGAGGCATAGAGCGAATCCTTTCCGATACGTATGCACTGAAGTGTACACATAGCAGCTGATGGTGCTGAGGAGGCAATAATTATTGAAGTTCTGACATCGGAATCTATTCCGGAAAATACCGGAAGTGCAAAAATTATTACAACCAGTGCCGGAAAGAGAAACAGTTTCAGAAAAGCCGTAAAATATATACGTTTTTTCTTCAGCAGGCTTATAATATTTGCGTCCGCCATAGTAACTCCGGAAACTATCATAGCAAGAGGGGTATTCAAATCAGCTATAAATCCTAACGCCTGCGATGCCACTGACGGCAGTCTTATCTGAAGGAAAAACATAATTATTCCAATAACAATTGACAGTATCACGGGAGAATAAAGAACCTTTAAAACATTCTTTAAATTTCTCTCTCCGGAAAGGAGTATAATTCCATGAGTCCATATCATAAAATTGAATACCGTCAGATATGCCGTCAGATAAAATACTCCCGTACTTCCGAAAAGAGCCTGTATAAGAGGTATTCCCATAAATGCACAGTTTGAATATATTGTTGAAAAGCGTTCTATTTCGGAATTTCTAATCTTTGCGGGTATAATAATATAAGCTCCGGCAATAACAACAGCAAATGATATTGCTGAAAGCAAGAAAGCTGTCATAAGATTTTTTACAAGTTCAGAATTATAATCTGTCTGATATGCCATAAATATAACAATCGGATTTACTACTGAAAGCACAAGCTTTGAAAGTTCCCTGTTGCCGTTTTTAGTAATAATACCTGTTTTAAAACATACAATTCCGGTTATTATGAGTATGAACATAACAATCGTCTGATTGAAAAGGGTCAGCATTTTAAGGTCTCTCCGTTCGCTAAATTATCCAGAAAACCAAAGCTCCTATATATATTACAAACATAACAAATACAGTCAGAAAATGTCTTATTGTGTATGCTGATTTTTTAAGTCTTTCGTTTTCTGATATAATATCAATATTTTTCTGATATATTACAAGAATTATAAATCCTATAAGGCAAAGGACTACTGAAAATTTAATGCCCCTCGGATAAAATTCAGCATAAAATTCAAATTCTCCTCCATCAAGCTTAACAGCCATAAATGAATCCATAAACTTTATTATTTTACATCTTCTGCCGTTAAGCTGGGCAATATATCCCTTGTTATATGCAAGAGGAATATAAAGGTATCCCTCACCTTCTCCGCTTATTTTAACAGTGTTTCCGTCCTTTTTGATTTCAGCCGTATTGACGGACTGGAGCGAATTCTGAAAGCTGTATGTATCAAATATATACAAGCCGAAATCCTTTGCATCAAAATCCTTTTTGATATTGATTTTTACTTCAACATCTTTATTACGGAACTGTCCAAGATTCAGTATGCCGTTCATTTTACGGCTCGGATAGCTTTCCTCCAGAAGTTCGCCGTTTACGTATATATCACATGAATCATAATATTTTTCATCAAGGCTTGCGGAATAGTCTCCGAAAATATCAAAGTAAAGTATCTTGTCTTTTTCTGCATAGATATTATATGTGATACTTGATTCTTCCTCATCTGAAATTCTTTTTATTTTATATACGCCGTCCGAAAAATTTACTTCGGCATTTTCTGCCGTAAAATCCTCTGTTTTCTGAATTATATTATCTGATTCAAGAATCTTACTGCAAAGCAGTTGCGAAAAATCCATTCGGTCTGAAGTATTGTATTCTCCAAATTCTTCGGGAGATACATCGGAAATAAATGCACCGTCAAGAATATCATCATTTATATAAACTTTCAGAGGATTTAAAGAGCTGTAAACACCTTTTCCGACAAAATCTCCTATGACTGATATTATATACTTATTCATAAGAAAGGCATCAGTCACAAGTGTTCCGCCGTTTGATGAAACATCAAGCCAGTATGCTGAATAGCCCATTCTCTTCATAGCATTCATAAAATTCTGATTAGTCAGTGAAGTATAATGCGATGTGGTATTATATCCCATACCCTCAAGCATATTAGGAAAGAAATAGCGTTTCTGCAACTTGACTCTGAAAAAGCTGTCATCTTTTATCTTGTCTGAAAGTTCGGCAGTAATGTTATATCTTGCTGTAATATCGGGAGCATTTTTCATATAGATATTAAGCGAGAAAATTGTTTCAAATAAAAATACCGTTCCCATAACCGCATTTAAAACTTTTGAAGTTATCTGATGCTGTTTAAAGCTCATAACAGCGAATATATTGACTGTCAGTGCAATTATGCCTAAACATATTATTATAACGGCATTTTCTTTGCTTATGCTCAGAGAACAAACATATGACAAAATTCTTTCTGAATTTATAAAAACAATTGCGGTCACATATATAAGCATAAAGCTTATGCATATAAGCATAGTTTTTTTATCAGAAACTCTGGCATTTCCGGAATCGGAAATATAGTGTCCGGCTGAAACAAGGCACATAAATATTATTATAAATCCATATCTTAAAGGAAATGCCTGATAGCTTCCTGTATGCCACATCTTGTTGAAAGGGTCTATAAAGGCGGTCACAAGGAGAATAATTGTTATATGTTTATAAAATCTTCTTATGCCGTGTTTAAAAAATTCCTTGTCTTTCAGCATTATAAGCACTGCAAATATTACAATTGATACTGCTGAAAGAAGACAGTATTTATCAAGAATATTTGCAAAGAAATTTGTACGTCCGCCGTCATTTTCAATGCTTTTGCGTCCTGATTCCATTACCTGAATAAGTGATACAAGCCATACGGGAGAAGTTATCAGAGCTGATATAAAGCTTGAAATCATAAATTTAAGTGAATTTCTGCGTCTTTCATTCTTCGGACACTCATTTTTCAGAAGAAATGCCGATGATATTACTGTAAACAGAACAATCATATATGATATGTAATAATTCAGATATACCATAACAGACATACATATTATATAGGGCATTGTTCTGCCGTTCTTTATAAGCTCCCTGAAAGCTATCATAAAGACCGGAAACATATATACTATATCAAGCCACATGCTGTTCTGATAATACATTATATTATATCCGCTGTAAGCATACATAAGGCTTAAAATTATATTCAGAACAGGCTTTATTTCCTTGTTGTCATATCTCAGATATATTGAAAAGGTAAGTCCGCAAAGTCCGAATTTCAACGCCGTGATAAAATTCACAAGATATATTACATTTTCAGTTTTTGTCAGAAATACAAGAAGTGAAAAGGGTGAGGAGAGAAAGAAAAAGAATACTCCCCAGAAATTCATACCGCCTCCCCCACCGCTTAAAACACTTCCCTCTTTAAGTTCAAGGAGAAGGGGGATATACTGCTGTTCCATATCGCACCACGCAACGGAACGTTCTCCGAAAGGATAATAGCCGTTAAAAAGAAAATAAATAAACAGGATTGCCGTGCCAAGTAAAAATGATATTAAAGATGTCTTTTTACTCATACGCAAGCCCTACTCAATCACAGTATAATTATCAGATGCATTTTCTTTTGTTGCGTACTCGGAAACTTTGAGAACTTTTACCCTGACAGGCTTGTTTCCCATAGCAATTTCTATTATATCATTCTCTTTGACATCATAGGAGGCACGTGCAATTTTGCCGTTTACTGTTATTTTGCCGGCATCACAGGCTTCATTTGCGACAGTTCGACGCTTTATAAGTCTGGTTACCTTGAGATATTTATCCAGACGCATTATATTTATACCACCTTTCATAAAAAATTCATCATAAAAAACGGGAAAGCAATATACTTTCCCGTCAGATTTAAAACAAATTACTTATTAACAACTTCCTTGAGAGTCTTTCCAGCCTTGAAAACAGGAGCTTTACTTGCGGGACAGATTGTTTCCTGCTTTGTACGAGGATTTATGCACTTCTTTTCTCCTCTTTCCTTAACCTGAAAAGTACCGAAACCAGTAATAGATACCTTTTCGCCGTTCTGGAGAGATTCTGTTATAGAATCAAGTACAACATTGAGGATAGTATCAGCATCTTTTTTCTTCCAACCGCCCTTTTCGGCAATAACGCTAACGAGTTCTGACTTTTTCATTGAAAAAATACCTCCAAAATTATTTATAAAATTTTTTAGCCCTTTTCCAGTATTCATCGAGCTTTTCAGGCTCAAGCTCTTTCATATCGAAGGAATCATAATTTATAAATTCCTCAGCTTTTTCAAATCTTCTGATGAATTTATCAGAAGCGTGAGTGAGTGCCTGTTCAGCATCTATTCCCAGATGACGGGCAAGATTAACACATGAGAAAAGCAGGTCACCGAATTCATCAAAGATATTTTCTGAATTTCCGGAGAGAAAAGCCTCATCGAGTTCAGCCTTTTCGGAATCCAGAGCCCTGAAAGCGTCCTCTGCTGAAACATAATCAAATCCTGCACGCATAGCCCTTTTTCCGATTTTCTGAGCTCTCATAAGGGCGGGCAGTGATTTTGCAACGCTTTTAAGGGTATCTGTATAAGTTTCCTGACCTTTAGTTTCCTTTTTGATGCTGTCCCAGTTTTTAAGAACGTCATCAGTATTGCTGACAATGGTATCTCCGAAAACATGGGGGTGACGGACTATAAGCTTTTTTGCAACCTCGTCACAGACATCATCAAAATTGAAATTTCCGGCATCAGTTTCAATTGAAGTATGGAATACGACCTGTAAAAGAACATCGCCGAGTTCTTCTCTGAGAAGTTCCGTATCTTCAAGGTCAATAGCCTCAATAGCCTCGCATGTCTCCTCAATGAAATCGCTTTTAAGTGATTTGTGAGTCTGTTCTTTATCCCATGGACAGCCGTTTTCACTTCTTAAAAGGCGGACGATTTCGATAAGGTCATTTATATTATAATTATCCTTCTGATTAAAATCAATCATAAAACTGAAGCCTCCGTATTGCATTCAACAGTGTTACTTTTATTATAATAACTCAAAACGCCGTAAAATGCAATATATTTTTTTAAGTTTGGTAAATAAGCAAAATAATTATATTTTTTCTTAAAGGTTTTGTAAAAAATAACCGATTTCCAGTTATTTTATATCAACAAAACCGACTTTTCTGTAAGCTTTTGAGACAATTCTCTGCGAATATGCAAGAGCCTTTTCAGCACCCTCGGTATAGCATTTTTTCAGATATTCCTTATCGGCACTGTATTCCGCAAATTTTTCACGGATAGGGGCAAGATGGTCAGCAACAGCCTCACCGACAGCAATTTTAAAATCACCGTAGCCCTTTCCTGCAAATTCTGATGTAATTTCATCGAAATTCTTACCGGTAACGCTTGAATAGATAGTCATAAGGTTATTGATACCGTCCTTGCCCTCACGGTAACAGATTTCTGATTCACTGTCAGTGACGGCACGCTTGAACTTTCTTATAATAGTATCCTTATCATCAAGAATGAGAATACAAGCATTAGGATTTTCATCAGATTTTGACATCTTTTTTGTAGGCTCCTGCAATGACATTACCTTTGCACCGACTTCGGGAATATAAGCGTCCGGAATTTTAAAAAGTTCGCCGTAACGCTGATTAAATCTCTGAGCGATATTTCTTGCAAGTTCGAGGTGCTGTTTCTGGTCAACACCGACAGGAACCAAATCGGCATTGTATGCAAGAATATCAGATGCCATAAGTACCGGATATGTGAAAAGACCTGCATTTATATCATCGGGGTGACGCTTGCTCTTGTCTTTGAACTGTGTCATTCTTGAAAGCTCTCCGAACTGTGTTGCACAGCTTAAAACCCAGCTTAATTCCGCATGAGTTTTTACATGGCTCTGAATGAAAAGTATTGACTTTTCGGGGTCTATACCGCATGCCATAAGAAGTGCATATGCATCAAGCGTATTTTTGCGGAGCTTTGCCGGCTCCTGTCTTACTGTTATAGCGTGCATATTTACAACGCAGTAAATGCAGTTATATTCGTCCTGAAGCGGTTTCCAGTTGCGGACAGCACCTATATAGTTGCCGAGAGTAAATGTTCCTGTGGGCTGAATACCGCTGAAAATAACTTTTTTATCTTCCATATAAATCACCTGAAAAAAATTACTTATTCTTATTTCTTGATGCCTGCTGGTCCTTAAGCTGACATGTTCTTACTTCTGAAAGAACTTTCTGATAGAGATTGAAAACTCCTCTTTTTTCGGGTGATTCCTGTGCAACAGTTGCGGGAAGAAGTTCCGTTTTATAGACTCCGTTATTTGTAAGGAGATATATAAAATGTGTATTTCCTGTCGGGAGGTCAAAAGCCTTTACTTTCTGACACTGCGGGAGGAGGCTGTTTGCATAGAGAACGAGAGTGCGTGTAGCCTGAACGAGGTTGACATATCTCTGTGATGCACCGGAATATTCTCCGCCCATATTGAAGTAAAGATTTGTTGCACCATTGAGGAATGATACCATTGTTGTAAGTATGGAATTGCCCATAGGCATATCAATAACTACTCCGTATACTTCATCGGGTTTGAGTTTCATTTTGAAATATTTTGACGGAAAAGTAAGAGCCTGACCTCTTGTCATAATATAATTTTGTGTAACGCTGTATCTGTCCAGCGGTGAACGTCTTGCCATAGCTAAAAATTCCTTTCATTAAAAATTTATTTAAACATTTCCCTTGTCATTTTTCCGAGAATTTCAGTACCCTTGATAAGCTGTTCATCAGTAGGGGTTGAGAAGTTCAGACGGAATGATGATGTCGGGTCACTTTCATTAATTGTAAAAGCATTTCCGGGTACAACGGCAATTTTATATTCTGATACGGCTTTTTTGCAGAATGAGGGCATATCAGCATTTTCCGGAAGTGTACACCAGATAAACAAACCGCCCTGAGGTCTTGTAAAGCTTATTTTATCAGAGAAACATTCCTCGATTTTTGAAATCATAAGACTGCATTTCTTTCTGTAAACTGCACGGAGCTTTTCAAAATGCTTTTCCATATCAACCTGAGTAATAAATCTGTGACAGATTACCTGAGCCCATATATTTGAATGAACATCGGAAACCTGCTTGCATACGACAATTTTCTGAATAATTTCCTTAGGAGCTGAAACATATCCTGTTCTGAATCCGGGGGAAAGAATTTTTGAAAAAGTTCCGGAATAAATTACTCTGCCATCAGTGTCGAGAGTTTTTATAGACGGAATTTCCTCGCCCTCAAATCTCAAATCGCCATAAGGATTATCCTCAAGAATTATAAAATTATATTTCTTTGCCATTTCGTATACAGCCTTACGCTTTTCCCATGACATAGTCAAGCCTGTGGGATTCTGAAAATTCGGGATAAGGTAGAGTATTTTAACATTCTTGTTTGATTTGACAGCCTGTTCAAGCTTTTCAAGATTTATTCCGTCATCTTCGAGTTCAATTCCTACAAGATTTACATTGTAAGACCTGAAAGCGTTCAGAGAACCTATAAAGCTCGGGGATTCACATATAATAGTATCTCCCTCATTCAGAAGAACCTTGCATGCGAGTTCATTAGCCTGCTGAGCTCCCGATGTTATTACAAGGTCATCAATATCGGGATTAAAGCATTTTTTCAAGCTGAGATTTTTTTTAAGCTCATCACGCAGAGGAGTATAACCCTCTGTAACGCTGTACTGCAATGCAAGTACAGGGTCATTTTTAAGCAAATCAGAGGAAATTTCAGCGATTTTTTCAGCCGGAAAAGCCTCCGGAGCAGGATTTCCGGCAGAAAATGAAATTACTTCAGGGTCAGATGTAAATTTCAGAATTTCTCTTATTGCCGAAGCTTTAAGAGTTGATACTTTATCTGAAAAAATATATTCCATAGTAAATCAGCCTTTCTAAGATATTTTGATATTCTGTGCTTTTTAATTATAACACATATTTCCCGAACAGGCAACATATATTTTTTATAAATCAGAATCAAGAAAGGTGATGTTGCCTTGAAAAAGCAGGATTTTATAAAAAGCTCCCTTATACTGATGATTTCGGCAGTTATATCAAAAATTCTCGGAGCAGTATTCAAAATACCTCTCACAAATATCCTTGGCGGAGTCGGAATGAGTTATTTCAGCTGTGCTTACAGTCTTTTTCTGCCCGTATATGCATTAAGTGTCACAGGACTTTCAACAGCCGTGGCACATCTTACGGCACAGAGTGCCGTTTTCGGAATGTACGACAATGCAAAAAAAGTCCGGAAAACTGCAATTCTTATATTTTCCCTTACCGGACTTGCCGGAAGTCTTATAATATATTTCACAGCAAAGCCGTTCTGTACATATATAGGCGACTGTCCCGAAGCGGAGCTTGCAGTAAAACTTATTGCACCGTCAGTATTTTTCGGGTGCATTACCGCCGTAGAGCGTGGATATTACGAGGGATTAAGCAACATGTACCCAACGGCATTTTCACAGCTTGCGGAGGGTATTGTAAAAATGACATGCGGTCTTTCACTTT
>JAEDMB010000134.1 GCA_016303235.1 Oscillospiraceae bacterium | reverse complement strand
ATTTTCCGGAAAAGACAGGGAATCGGCTGACAAATTCTATTATGATGTCAGATAGCAGTAAGAAAGATAAATTGGAATTTGCAGGAGAAATAAAAATGGAACAGAAACAAATAGAAATACAAGAAGTGAATTTAAAACTAGTCGAAATCAAGATAGCAGACAAAATTTTTTTGGAGAAGGATTCGCTTTTAAGGCTTGCGAAACATATTCACGGAGACAATAATGTTTTTCTAGTTAAGGGGGAACCTTTTTTTACAGGAGCACAACAAGAAAAATATAAATGGATTAGACAAGAGATACTACCAAAAGTATACTCTGTTAATGATAAAAAATCGTATTCCAAGAAAAAATTGAAACTCCCAATATATTTTTCATATGTAAAATTTGCTACTCCTAATGATTCAAATATTGATTCAAAACCAGTATTTGGAATACAAAGTGGGAAGAGTCAATTCTATTCTGGATATAATAGTGATATATCATTTTGGGATATAAATTCAAATAATAAATATAAATATTTAAAAAATTTCATGCAGGAACATAATTTAAAATGGTATGAAAACGAACTCCTTATAATTAAATCAAATGAAATTTCTGAAAAGGAATATAATGAGGATTTGAAAAAGGAATATGAATCTAAAGCATATTATAATGAAAAGAATATTGGTTGGGGATTGTTTAGTTAAATTGATAAATTCCAGTTTGCATAGCGGTTAAATTCTGATTTATCTTTAAAAAATTGAAAAAGGAGAATTATTATGATAAAACATATAGTAATGTTCAGGTTAAAGGATACTGACGGAAAAACAGCTTACGAAAATGCTGTTGAGGCAAAGGAACGCTTTAATAAGGTAATCGAAAACGTTCCGACACTGAAAAAGGGTGAGGCTGTAATAAATTCATCAGACGCTCCAGAAAGCAACTATACAATAGCTTTGATATGCGATTTTGACGATATAGACGGACTTAATGCGTATCAGGAACACCCTGTTCACAAGGAGTTCGGAGCATTTATCGGAACTGTAAAAACGGAACGTGCTTGCATAGACTATGAATATTAAAAATAAGGGCGGATTTGAAATCCGCCCGAAAATTTGAAAAATAAATACAGAGGAGAAGAATATAAATGAAATTTTTTCATGTAAAAAAGCGTACGCTTCTTGCAATTGCGGTCTGTGTGTGGATACTTGCGGGGTTTAATGTAGCAAGGCTTGGAATAATATCATACGGAATTATTCCGCAAATAAGCTGGTATCACATTTTACTTTCGGCAGTAGTATTCGGAATGTTCAGATTTATGTTTTTCAAGATGAGTTTCAAGCATAAGAAACGTATTCACGGATATGCTGAACCTACAAGACCATTCTGGCATTTTTTTGATTTGAAGGCATACTGCATTATGGCGTTTATGATGGGCGGAGGAATATGGCTCAGGTCATCGGGACTTGTCCCCGATGTATTTATAGCCGTTTTTTATACCGGTCTTGGAATTGCACTTTCCTTTACGGGTGGGCTTTTCCTGGCTATGTTTGTAAATTATCCGAAAAGAGCAGAGATAAAGGAGCAGATATGAATTTTAATGAATGTATGGATTTTATATCCTCATACAGCAGACTCGGAGCGAAAGTGACTGATTTGTCCCGTGCAGAAGAACTTATGGAAAGAATCGGAAATCCCGAAAAAGATTTGAAATTCGTGCATATTGCGGGTACTAACGGAAAGGGTTCTACTCTTGAATATATTGCAAATGCTCTTGAACTTTCGGGATATAAAACAGGAAAATTCACATCGCCGTTTGTTACTCATTATACCGACAGAATACGCATAAATGACCGTGAAATTGATGAAAAATCACTCTCGGAAATATGCAGTTTCGTAGCCGGACACGTTGCGGACAGAAAATATTCGCAGTTTGAGATAACTATGGCAATAGCTTTTCTGTGGTATAAAAAAGAGAAATGCGATATAGTAGTGCTTGAAACAGGTATAGGCGGACTTCTTGACAGTACGAACGTTATACCGTCTCCGCTTTTATCAGTAATTACATCAATATCTCTTGACCACACGTCAATTCTCGGAGATACCGTTGAAAAAATTGCAGTTCAGAAAGCAGGAATAATTAAAGAAAATTCGGCAGTAGTATTATCCATTGACAATAAAAACGAAGTAAGCAGAATTGTTGAAGAAACAGCTTTAAAAAAGCACAGCGAATTTATACAGCCCAGATACAATAATTTTAAATATAAGGCTATGGAATTTGATGGTATGCCGTTTATTTACAAGGGTGAACAGTTTAAGACGGCAATGCTCGGATTTCATCAGCCCTGCAATGCTGTTACGGCAATTGAGTCTTGCCGTTATCTCAAGAAAAAGGGATTTTTTGTTCCTGAATATGCAATCCGGAAATCAATAGAAACTACTCAGGTTAAAGCGAGGGTACAGTATATCAAAGGCAATCCGCCTGTAATTGTTGACGGCGGTCACAATCCGGCAGGAATCAATACTCTTGCTATGGTGATTGATGATATACGCCTTAAAGGAAAGAAAATTTTTACAGTTATGGGAATGGTCGATTCCAAAGACTATAAAAGTGGAATTGAAAAAATAGCAAGATATTCAGAAAAAATTTTTCTCGTTGACGGTTTTATTAATAACGCTGTACCGTCTGAAAAGCTTAAAGCGATTGCAGAAAAATATACTGATTCGCAAGCTTGTGATTTTAAATCAGCAGTAGAAAATGCAAAAAAGCTTGCTCTCGAAAATAACGGAATAGTTCTTTTATGTGGTTCGCTGTATCTTGCAAGCGAATATCTGAATATTTATTGTATGTAAAAAGTATACAAATTTTTGGTGAATTTTTTGTAATATCTCATAAAAAAATTTTTTTGCGGATTTTTACTTGTATTTTTAGGAAAAAGGTGCTATAATCATCTTAGACCGCTGAAAACGGTTAATAAAATTAAGGAGGTTTTTTAACAATGGCGTTAAAAAATCAGTATTTAATCGACTTACTGGAAACAGTTAAGAAAAGAAATGCAGGCGAACCTGAATTTATTCAGGCAGTTACAGAAGTTTTTGAATCACTTCAGCCTGTTGTTGACAAGAGACCTGACCTCGTTGAAGCCGGCGTATTCGAAAGAATCGTTGAACCTGAGAGACAGATTATGTTCAGAGTACCTTGGGTTGACGATAACGGAAAAGTACAGGTAAACAGAGGTTTCAGAGTACAGTTCAACTCTGCAATTGGTCCTTACAAGGGCGGAATCAGACTTCACCCATCTGTATACCTCGGAATCATCAAGTTCCTCGGATTTGAACAGGTATTCAAGAACAGCCTTACAACTCTTCCTATGGGCGGAGGCAAAGGTGGCTCTGACTTTGACCCTAAGGGCAAGAGCGACGGAGAAATCATGCGTTTCTGCCAGAGCTTTATGACAGAACTTTCAAAGCATATCGGTGCTGACTGCGATGTTCCCGCAGGCGATATCGGTACAGGAGGAAGAGAAATCGGTTATATGTTCGGTCAGTACAAGAGACTCAGAAATGAATTTACAGGTGTTCTCACAGGTAAGGGACTTACATACGGCGGTTCACTCGCAAGAACTGAAGCAACAGGCTACGGTCTTTGCTATTTCACAAATGAAATGCTTCAGGCAAACGGCATGAGCTTTGAAGGTAAAACAGTTGTAATCTCAGGTTCAGGAAACGTTGCTATATATGCTACTGAAAAGGCACAGGAATACGGTGCAAAGGTAGTAGCACTTTCAGATTCAAACGGCTATATCTACGATGCTGACGGTATCAAGCTTGATATCGTTAAGGACATCAAGGAAGTAAGACGTGGAAGAATCAAGGAATATGTTGATGCAGTTCCTACTGCTGAATATCACGAAGGTTGCAAGGGTATCTGGACAATCAAGTGTGATATTGCACTTCCTTGTGCTACTCAGAACGAAATTGACGGCGAATCTGCTGAAATTCTCGTTAAGAACGGCTGTAAGGTAGTTTCAGAAGGTGCAAATATGCCTTCAACTCCTGAAGCAATTGAAACATATCTCGCAAATGGTCTCCTTTATGGCCCTGCAAAGGCTGCAAACGCAGGCGGTGTTGCAACATCAGGTCTTGAAATGAGCCAGAACAGCGAAAGACTTTCATGGACATTTGAAGAAGTTGATGAAAAGCTCCACAACATTATGAAGAACATATTCAAGTCTTGCGACGAGGCTGCTAAGGAATATGGTATGGAAGGCAACTATATGGCTGGTGCAAATATTGCCGGATTCCTCAAGGTTGCTGAAGCTATGAAGGCTCAGGGTTGTGTTTGATTAGAATATACAAAAATAATCAAGGGCGGAATTAAAAATTCCGCCCGTTTTTTGTCGGTTTGGTTTTGTGGTCTGTTTTAAATCATAATTCAGACAGCAAAATTAATTTGGTAGTATTCAAACAAAGCTAAAAAAAGATATGGAGATAAAGTCATGATTAGATTATAAATAAACAAGTCTTTTCCAATACGTATTTTAAATCGTGTTCTTTCTTTCATAAAAAATAATACACTTGTTATAATACTTATAATAATATGAATAATTCCTGTTGTCATATATATCATCTGATATTTTTCAGCATCGTCTGTGAAGGTTAATAATACAAAAACAAACCAGCCTAAAATATCATTAATGAGATAAACTAATAAATCTATTACAGTTATAATTATATTTTTTTTCACGACTTACCTCCAACCACAACAGATTCCGATTTATCTTAAGCATTTTTAATATGGATTCAGCTTTATATAATTATTTCCATATCATATATATTTTCAGTTTATCTTCTTTATTTTGA
>JAEDMB010000133.1 GCA_016303235.1 Oscillospiraceae bacterium | reverse complement strand
ACAACAAGTTCACAGTTCAAATCATCAGTAAATATGGCTTATGGTTATAAGAACAGTGCAATCATTACAATAAGTGCAACAATCCTCACAGTATTCTTCTCTGCACTTACTTCATACGGTATCCACGTATATGATTTCAAGCTTAAGGAAATTTCCTACACAGTAATTCTTATGGTTATGATGGTTCCTGTACAGGTAACCGGTGCCGGATTCCTCAGCTTTATGATTGACCTTAAGTTACATAACACATTCTGGCCACTTATCGTTCCTGCTGTTGCAGCTCCGGCAGTCGTATACTTTATGCGTTCATACATGAAGTCATCATTCCCGCTGGAAATCGTTGAAGCTGCACGTATCGACGGTTCAGGAGAGTTTGGTACATTTATCAAAATCGCTCTCCCTATGATGAAGCCTGCTATTGCAGTTCAGTCAATATTCGCATTCATTCAGAACTGGAACAACCTCTATACACCTCAGATGATACTCCTTTCAGTAGGTGTAGAAAAGAAAACACTTCCGATGATGATGGCATCACTTACAGCAAGTGATAAAATTGATTACGGTGTAGTTTATATGGCTATTGCCCTTTCAGTAATACCGATTATCGTCGCATATATTTTCCTTTCAAAGTTCATTATTGCCGGTGTAGCACTCGGCGGTGTAAAAGAATAAAAAAATCGGGCGGAATTTATTCCGCCCTTTTTATTTTTTTCAGAGATTTGAGACAGCCTCGTCAAACCAGTCTTTTGAATCAAAGCTTTCAATTTCGCCCTTGTCGCAGGCAAGTGCAAGTTCGGAGCAAATCGGTATTCTTCCGATTACGGGAATACCATATTCAATTGCTACTTCATCAACATGACTTTCGCCGAATACTTTAATTTTCTTTCCGCAGTCGGGACATTCAAGCCAGCTCATATTTTCAATTATGCCGATAATCGGAATATTCATCATTTTAGCCATTTTAACGGCTTTTCCGACAATCATTGAAACGAGTTCCTGAGGAGATGTTACGATAATTATTCCGTCAACAGGTATGGACTGGAAAACGGTAAGCGGAACATCGCCTGTTCCCGGAGGCATATCAACAAAAAGGTAGTCAACATCTTTCCATATAACATCAGTCCAGAACTGCTTTACAACACCGCCTATAACAGGGCCTCTCCATATAACAGGGTCAGTATCGTTTTCAAGCAGGAGATTTATTGACATAACATCGATACCGCCCTTGCTTTTTACGGGAATAAGTCCGTCATCAGTACCTTCAGCACGTTTTTTAATGCCAAAAGCCTTTGGAATAGACGGGCCAGTTACATCGGCGTCAAGAATACCGACATTTTTGCCGTTTTTTTTCATATTTACCGCAAGCATTGAGGAAACAAGAGTTTTTCCGACACCGCCCTTACCGCTGACAATTCCTATAACCTTTCCGATTTTGCTTAATTTGTTTGGTTTTTCGAGAAAGCTTTTAGGGTCACGGCTTTCGCAGTTGCTTGAACAGCTTGAACAATCGTGATTACATTCGCTCATAAAGAAAATCACTCCTTAAAAAATTAATAATAATAACCATACTCACTGCAAAAACAGTGGGTATGGAAATATCGGACTATATTTTTATTATAACATCTGCCTGAAAATAAGTCAACAGTTATTTTTGATTTACAAAAGCGGTGCGAACATTCGCAGAATATAGCCTGCAATTTTGTTTTTCAGAGGACGTCCGGAGCAGTCTTTAAGAGTGATAAGCTGTGAACGTTCCTGAGTTTCAATAAAATCGTTTTTAATATCCTTGACAGCGGAATTTTTATATAATATTGTCGCACATTCAAAATGCAGATAAAGACTTCTGTAATCAAGGTTTATCGTTCCGACAACTCCGATATTATCATCGGATACAAAATTTTTAGCATGAATAAATCCGGGAGTGTATTCGTAGATTTTAACGCCTGCCTTTATAAGTTCCGGATAGTAAGTCCATGCGATTACATAAGCATACCATTTATCGGGAATATGCGGAGTAATTATGCGGACATCTACTCCCTTTTTTGCGGAGAGTTTTAAAGATGTTAAAAGCTCGTTGTCGGGAATAAGATACGGAGTAGTGATATAGAGATATTTTTGTGAATTGTTTATAATATCCATGTATACGAGTTCGCCGATATGTTCATCATCAAGAGGGGAATCCGAAAAAGGCTGTACAAAGCCGTCATTTGCAAAATTTCCCTTTACATTGTATTTAGGAATAAATTCAAGATAATTACAGAGTACAGGCTCATCGATTTCCCAGAGCTGTAAAAACATAACAGTAAGATTCCAGACAGCATCACCTTTAATCATAAGAGCAGTATCTTTCCAGTGACCGAATCTCTCCTTGCGGTTTATATATTCATCTGCAAGGTTAGTACCGCCGTTGAAAGCCGTGTGACCGTCAATTACGAGAATTTTTCTGTGGTCACGGTTATTCTGAACAGATGAAAGAAAAGGTCTGAAAGGATTGAATATTTTGCACTTTATACCACATTCCGAAAGTTCACGGAAATACTTTTCGGGCATATTTATCTGAGTTCCCACACCGTCATACATAACCCTGATTTCAACGCCTTCTTTTGCCTTTTGCTTGAGAATTTCAGCAATGGTGTCGAACATATAGCCGGCGGATATTATGAAGTATTCCATAAATATAAATTTTTCGGCTTTTTTGAGTTCAGCAACCATATCCTCAAACTGAAGTTCGCCGACAGAATAATATTTTACTTTTGTATTATTATATACCGGATACGCTGAAACATTCAGCACATATTTTGAAAGATTGGACATGCCCGGATTTTCATTTTCAAGAAGTATCTGTGTATCGGTGGACTGATGCAGATAATTGTTTCCGTATTCGGTACTGCGTTCCTGTGCCTTTATGAATATTTTACGGCTGAACTGTATTTTTAAATAAAGATAAGTAAGACCGCCGAAAACGGGAATTATACTTATAAGCATTATCCACGAAAGCTTATAGGAGGGGTTTTCGTCCTGACTGTTGATATATATAACAAGTACAATATCCAGAAGAGTCAGCAGGGCATAGACAAAGTAGAATTTTTCATTAAGTTTCCATATGCCCAGTACAAGAACCGCAACCTGTACAAGCATAAGAAATACGGTAACAACAAGACGGCTGAAAATCTTGCTTAAAAGTTTTTTCAAATTAATCACCTCTTGAACAGTTTTTTTATTTATGCTATAATAAATCATGAAAGGAAGTATTTCTATGAAAATTATAACACCCTACGAAAGAAAGGTTTTCTATTATGAAACCGATAAAATGAATGTAGTTCATCACTCGAATTATATCCGTATGTTTGAGGAGGCACGGATTGACTTTCTTGAAAAGGCAGGTATGCCGTTTGAAGATATAGAGAAATTCGGCGTAATGGTTCCCGTGCTTTCAGCGGAATGTCATTATATTTCTCCTCTTGTTTTTGATGAAAAATTTGCGGTATACCAGAAAATTGAGAAATTCAACGGAGTCCGCCTTGAAATTTCATACAGAATAGTAAGCCGTGACAGCGGAAAACTCTGTGCAGTGGGTAAGACTTCCCACTGCTTTACAGATATGAATATGAAACCTATAAGAACTAAGGGAAAATATCCCGAAATATACAGCGTTTTTAATAAATATACAGGTTACGAAACAGAGGACTGATTCAGATAGGGTCTGAGATATTTTCCGGTATAGGATTTTTCGCACTGTGCGATTTCCTCAGGAGTACCGCATGCAACAATCTGACCGCCTCCGTCACCGCCTTCAACGCCCAAATCGATGATATAATCGGCAACCTTTATTACATTGAGATTATGTTCGATTACAAGGACAGTATTTCCGCTGTCGGCAAGTCTTTGAAGAACTTCAATAAGCTTGTGAACGTCGGCAGTGTGAAGTCCTGTTGTAGGTTCATCGAGAATATAGATTGTCTTTCCTGTCGGACGTTTTGAAAGTTCTGTTGAAAGCTTTACACGCTGTGCCTCACCGCCCGAAAGAGTAGTAGCGGGCTGACCTATTTTTATATATCCGAGTCCGACCTCCTGAAGCGTTTTGAGTTTACGGTAAATTTTGGGAATATGTTCAAAGAACAGCACTCCTTCATCAACGGACATTTCAAGTATATCATAAATCGATTTGCCCTTATAGTGTACTTCAAGCGTTTCACGATTGTAGCGTTTACCCTTGCAGACTTCGCACGGAACATAAATATCAGGGAGGAAATGCATTTCAATTTTTTTGATTCCGTCACCCTCACAGGCTTCACACCGACCGCCCTTTACATTGAAAGAAAATCGACCGCTTGTATACCCCTTAGCTTTGGCATCTGAAGTTTTGGCAAAAAGTTCACGTATATCGGTAAAAACTCCTGTATAAGTGGCAGGATTTGAACGGGGAGTTCTTCCGATAGGGGACTGGTCAATATTTATAACCTTGTCAAGATTTTCGATACCGAGAATTTCGCTGAATTTACCGCTTTTTATTTTGGCGTGGTTAAGTTTTCCGGCAAGGTGCTTGTATATAATTTCGTTGACAAGAGAGGATTTTCCCGAACCTGATACACCCGTAACGCATACGAGTTCACCGAGTGGGATTTTTACATCAATATTTTTGAGATTGTGTTCGCAAGCTCCCTTGACAGTGAGAAATAAACCGTTTCCGGTACGTCTTTTATCGGGAACGGGAATTTTTTTCTTTCCGCTGAGATACTGACCTGTTATAGATTCTTCACATTTAAGGAGATTTTCAACAGTACCGGCAAAAACAACGTTACCGCCGTTTACACCGGCTCCGGGACCTATATCGACAATGTAATCGGCTGAAAGCATAGTATCGTCATCGTGTTCGACTACTATAAGAGTATTTCCCAAATCACGCAGATG
>JAEDMB010000132.1 GCA_016303235.1 Oscillospiraceae bacterium | reverse complement strand
TTTCGTTTGTAATGGGGGATATATTCTGACTGTTATTCCAGAAACTTTCGGCTTTTGTTGCAATATCATTATAGAACTGCTGTTTGCCCTCCGTATTGTCACGCAGGTTCAAATCCTGATAGCCGTAATCAATGCATGTACTTGCTTTAAGTTCTGAAAGACTGCTGTTACATTCGGAAAATGAAATCATATAGTCATCGATATTTTCAATTATGGGAATCATGCTTTCAATTTCCGCATCTGTCATAAAATCGGGGGAATTATCATCTGCTCCGGCAGGAAGTGCAATGAGATTTGCCGAAAGAGTCATTGCAAGCAGTGCTGAAAAAATACGTCTTTTAATCATAATTAACACCTCTGCTGTTAAATTTGATATAAATATTACTATAAATATTATATAGCATTTTTTCTGCAAAATCAATTCTCTTTATGCCAGAAAATGCAGTAGTATGTTTTGTGCATTATGTATACAAATTTTTGAACTTTCAGAAAATTTTTATGATATAGATTATAAATAAGTGAATTGATATAAAGTTTTAATATAAATTATGCAAACTTTTTGTGCTTGAGTTTTACTTAAGCACTTGTTTTATTTTGAAAAGTATCATTAACGGTTTAACGTTAATTATATTATAGAAAAGTCAACGGTTTACCGTCAAATAATTTTTACAAAAAATGATATGATTATTTATATAAAATCACCAATAATGAAAGGATAGTGTTTTTTATGAATATTTCACAGGCGGTAGCGTTCAGAATACTTGAACTTTGCAAGGAGAAGAAAATAACGGTAAACAGATTAAGCACAATATCAGCAGTAACTCAGTCAACTGTAAATGATATTGTAAACAACAAATCGAAGAACATAGGAATTGCAACTATTAAGAAACTCTGTGACGGGCTGGAAATATCTATCACGGATTTTTTTGATACTCCGTATTTCAGAGAGCTTGAACAGGAAATATATTAACAGATTGTTACCCTTAGTTTACAAAAAATCTGAAATATCGAAAAAAATCATTGACTTATTTTTCATATGAGAGTATAATATTAGTATATCATATTTTATTATGGAGGTTTTAATAAAAATGGGCAGAGTTTATAATTTCAGTGCTGGTCCGGCAGTTCTTCCGGAAGAAGTACTTAAAGAAGCTGCAGATGAAATGCTTGATTACAAAGGCACAGGCATGTCAGTAATGGAAATGTCACACCGTTCAAAGGCCTATGATACAATCATCAAAGAGGCTGAACAGGATTTGCGTGACCTTATGAATATTCCTGATAATTACAAGGTTCTTTTCCTTCAGGGCGGAGCATCACAGCAGTTCGCAATGATTCCTATGAACCTTATGAAAAACGGCGTAGCTGACTATATTGTAACAGGTCAGTGGGCAAAGAAAGCATATCAGGAGGCTCAGAAGTACGGAAAGGCTAACAAGATTGCTACTTCAGAGGATAAGACTTTCTCATATATTCCTGACTGTTCAGACCTTCCGATAAGCGAAGATGCTGACTATGTATATATCTGTGAAAACAATACAATATACGGAACAAAGTTCAAGACACTTCCGAATACAAAGGGCAAGACACTTGTTGCTGACGTTTCATCATGTTTCCTTTCAGAACCTGTTGACGTTACAAAATACGGAGTAATTTACGGCGGTGTTCAGAAAAATATTGGCCCTGCCGGTGTAGTAATAGTAATAATCCGTGAAGATTTAATTCCCGAAAAGCCACCAATTGAAAATACTCCTACAATGCTTACTTATAAAATTCATGCTGATGCAGATTCACTTTACAATACACCTCCTGCATACGGAATTTATATCTGCGGAAAGGTATTCAAGTGGATTAAGAAAATGGGCGGTCTTGAGGCTATGAAGGCTCACAACGAAAAGAAAGCTAAAATCCTTTATGATTTCCTTGACCAGAGCAAGCTCTTTAAAGGCACTGTAAATCCTGCTGACCGTTCACTTATGAACGTTCCTTTCGTTACAGGAAACGCTGACCTTGATGCTAAATTTGTTAAGGAAGCTAAGGAAGCAGGCTTTGAAAACCTCAAGGGTCACCGTACAGTAGGCGGTATGAGAGCATCTATATATAATGCTATGCCTATTGAAGGTGTTGAAAAGCTTGTTGAGTTCATGAAGAAATTCGAGGAAGAAAATTCCTGATATTATTTTTTGAAAGGACAGATTACAATGTATAATATACAGACTCTTAACAAGATTTCATCTGTCGGTACAGATGTTTTCGATAAGTCAAAGTATGCTGTTGCTGATAATTTTGAAAATCCTGATGCAATAATGGTACGTTCCGCAAAAATGCATGATATGCAGTTCGGAGACAATCTCCTTGCAATAGCAAGAGCCGGAGCAGGCGTAAACAATATTCCTGTTGAACGCTGTGCAGAGGAGGGTATATGCGTATTCAATACCCCCGGAGCTAATGCAAATGCAGTTAAGGAACTTGCAATATGTGCAATACTTCTTGCATCAAGAAAGATTACAGAAGCAGCTGCATGGGCAGCATCTCTAAAGGGAACTCCTGACGCTCCGAAGACTGTTGAAAGCGGAAAGTCAAAATTTGCAGGCCCTGAAATAATGGGAAAAACTCTCGGTATTATCGGACTTGGTGCTATCGGCGGAAAGATTGCAAATTCAGCTGTTGCACTCGGAATGAAGGTTGTAGGATATGACCCTTATCTTTCAGTAAATTCAGCACTTCTTCTTGATTCATCAGTAAAGATTGTTACTGATATTAACGATATTTACAAGGTAAGCGATTACATTTCCATTCACGTTCCTTATACACCCGATACAAAGAATACTATCGATACAGAACAGATTGCTATGATGAAAGACGGCGTACGTCTCATTAACCTTGCAAGAGGCGAACTCATTAACAGCGAGGCAGTAGTAAAGGCTATTGCGGACGGAAAAGTTGCAAAGTATGTTACTGATTTTGCTGATGATGTTGTACTCGGTGCCGAAAATGTAATTGTACTTCCTCACCTCGGAGCTTCAACTCCCGAAAGCGAAGACAACTGTGCAGTAATGGCATCAAATGAGCTTATTGACTACATCGAAAACGGAAATATCAGAAACAGCGTAAATCTTCCTAATGCATCAATGAATGCAGTAGGCACAAAGGTATGCGTAATTCATAAGAATGTTCCGGCACTTATTGCTTCAATGACATCTGCTGTCGGCAATGCAGGTCTTAATATCGAGAACATGTTCAATGCAAGCAAGAAAAATTTTGCTTACACAATGATGGATATTATAGGCGATGTTGATGAAAAGCTTACAGATTCAATAAAGGCTATTGACGGCGTTATCAGAGTAAGAGTTATCAAGTAAGTTGTAAAAAATTAAGGGCGAATCCGATTGGATTCGCCCGTTTTTTATGCCGGAAGTTCTGTCAGTTTATTTGCAAGATACTGCTGAATTACAAGAGCATCATTTGCATTAATACCGTTTCCGTTTGAATGAACATCAGCATTGACAAGTCCCTGAGCCGTAAGGGTATTTGTTTTTGAATCTCCGACATATGAGGCAACTGCAACAGCATCAGCAACATCTACTGAACCGTCAGCATTTGCATCACCCCATAATATTTCTGAACTGCTTTCAGTAGTGGGTTCGGATTTTTCCGGAACTGAACCGTCGGGTTCGATACCTCCGACAAATACGCCGTCTGAATAAACGCATATATTATCGGTTTTAACTTCGTTTCCTGTACCAAAGAAAGCATCATCAGTATCATAAATTTTAAGGTCTTTATAGCTCGGGTCATTTTCGGGATTCCATTTGTCACCGTAGTACATTCCGACAGTAAACTGATATTTCTTGTTTGAATTTGCAATAGTGTAGCCGTCCCATTTGATTTCTATATAATATGTGTCATCAGTTTTATCGTATTTGTAAGGCCCGCTTATAACACCGTCAGCAGGAGAAGCCTCAACGGCAGCCTGGTCATAGAGTTCGCTTGCTTTTACGTTGTTTACGTCAGATATTTCGCTTGAATTGAAATAATAGCGTACAGAAATATCCTTTGCAGGCTTTATGGAATCAGTCATAACCATAAGCGAAACTTTAGTGACGCCACAGCCGTCTGAATTTAAATCATCAATACCGCATGCGTTTACCCAGTAATTATTACCGCCAGTTTCACCTTCAAAAGATACAGCCGGAGGAAAATCGGGAGTAACTTTCATATCATCAGTGCCGTAATAAGCATAAAGACCTGCACATGCTCCGACAAACGCAGCGTTGTAGTCTATTGTAACTTCATTGTAGATATAGTCTGATGTTATATCAATATGCTGGTCGCTTCCGTCAGGACCTCCTACCAAAGCACCGTAAAGAACATATCTGTGTTCATCAGGGTCTTCGCATTTTGTAAGACCTGATGCTGCTCTGTGGTGAGGATACTTTGCGGAATTTTCATTATATCCTACAATATATGAACGTCCGAGCGGATTATTTCCCATAATATATTCCATCTGACCTTTTGCCCAGTCACTGTATTCGGAGGGCTTACCGTCATTATTGTATTTGTCATAAACAAGGGCAATCAGTTGCATAGCAGTATTGTATCTTGCAGAACCCCACTGACTTAAAAATGCGTATCCGCCGGGAGTTTCAAGAGCCTTCCATGTAGGGAAGCATTTTTCGACTTCGTCCCAGAAATCATCATATACATATTCATTTTTGCCCTGAGCTTTTCTTACGATATTAACAAGGTCAAGTTCGGGATAAGTCTGATTTATAACTCCCCAGATAGTATTTGCACCGCCCCACATATCATTCCAGTTGTAGCAGTATCCGGAGGGAGCATAATAGTCAACATAAGGTGCGGCATCAGTAAGATAATTAATATCCTTAGTGCAGAGATAGAGCCATGCAGCAGCCCAGCAGTAATCATCTTCCCATTTTGAAGAACGGTAATAT
>JAEDMB010000131.1 GCA_016303235.1 Oscillospiraceae bacterium | reverse complement strand
GAAAATATGATAAAAGCATTCAACAGCGGTGAAGATATTCACACTGCAACGGCATCGCAGGTTTTTGACGTTCCGCCTATAATGGTTACTCCGGAAATGAGAAGTTCCGCAAAAGCGGTAAATTTCGGAATTATTTACGGAATCGGAGCTTTTTCACTTTCAAAGGATATAAATACAACACTCGAAAAAGCTCAGGAATATATTGACCAGTATATGAAAAAATACCCGAAAGTAAAGGAATTTATGACAAGAACCGTTGAAAATGCAGAAAAATCCGGAACAGTTTCAACAATGTTCGGAAGAAAAAGACATATTCCAGAGCTTAAATCATCAAACAAGAAAATCAAGGCTGACGGAAAAAGAATCGCCATGAATACTCCGATACAGGGAACTTCCGCCGATTTGATTAAAATGGCTATGATTAACGTATACAGAAAATTCAAGGAAGAAAATCTCAATGCACATCTGATATTACAGGTTCACGATGAGCTTATAGTTGAATCCGATGAAAAGGACAGCAGACGTGCATCGGAAATTCTTCACGATGAAATGACTAATGTATATAAAATGAGAGTTCCGCTTATAGCAGATGTAAACAGGGGGGCAAGCTGGTATGATGCTAAGGGCTGATAAAAATACTCCCGAATATATATACACAAAGCTTGCTGATAGCGAAAAAATATGTATTCCGGACGGCTGGTCTGCTGAAAGCTTCAAATCCGAATCAATAAAGGATAACGGAATAGTTCTTTACATTCAGGAGGATAACGGAATAATTTCCGCACTTCTCACGGCTTATACAGCAATCGGGGAGGCTGATATTACTAATGTTGCAGTACTTCCCGAATACCGCCGTAAAGGATACGCAACAGCTCTTATATCCGAATTTGAAAAAATCATTCCCGAAGATACAGAGGATATTTTCCTTGAAGTAAGAGAATCAAACAGCAATGCAATAAATCTTTATCTTAAATCAGGATTTGAAAAAATTTCGGTCAGAAAAAGATTCTATTCAAATCCGACTGAAAACGCAATAATTATGAAAAAGAAAGCTGGTATTAATAAATAATGCTTATACTCGGAATTGAAAGCTCATGCGATGAAACAGCAATAAGCGTAGTAAGAGACGGACGGGAAATTCTTTCGTCCGTAGTTTCAACGCAGATTGAAGAACATAAAAAATACGGCGGAGTAGTTCCTGAAATAGCTTCTCGCCGTCACTGTGAAAACATACTTCCCGTACTTGAAAAGGCTCTTGAGGATTCCGGAAAATCTCTCGGAGATATGGACGCAATAGCTGTAACATATTCCCCCGGACTTATCGGAGCATTACTTGTCGGAGTAAGCTTTGCAAAAGGTCTTGCAATGTCCACAGGAAAACCATTAGTTCCGGTACATCACATATCGGGACATATTGCGACCAATTATCTCACATATCCCGAACTTGAACCGCCTTATTTATGTCTTGTGGCAAGCGGAGGACACAGTCATATTATTGAAGTCAAATCATATACGGAATTTAAAGTCATAGGAAGAACACGTGATGACGCCTCCGGAGAATGTTTTGATAAATGTGCAAGAGCCATGGGATTTCCATACCCCGGCGGAATACATATTGACCACGCATCACAGAACGGCGATTTCAATGCCTATAAATTACCTCACCCGAAAGTTGCAGGAAGTGAATATGATTTCAGTTTTTCGGGACTTAAGACTTCTGTTGTAAATCTTTTACATAATGCACAGCAAAAGGGTATCGAGATAAACAAAAATAATCTCTCTGCAAGCATACAGCATACTATTGCTGAAATTCTCGTTCAGAAAACTATGAAAGCTTCAGAAGATTTCGGATACAAAAAAATAGCTCTTGCCGGAGGAGTTTCGGCAAATTCGGGAGTGCGTTCCGCCTTTGAATCTGAATGTACTAAAAGGGGATATAAATTCTATATGCCTAAATTAAATCTCTGCGGAGATAACGGAGCTATGATTGCAAGTCAGGGATATTACAACTATATTGCCGGAATTACTGCCGATGAATCCCTTAACGCTTATGCTACTATGCCGATTGACAATATAACTTTCTGAAAGGATTATAAAAATGGATAAATTTATAAAAATGTGTGTAAGTATTCTTCCCAAGCCATTGCAGGATATTTATTATAAATACGAAGAAAAATGGCTTTATCTTATATTCGGCGTTCTTACCACCGCAGTAAGTTTTATTACTGCCGGAATTTCAAAAATGCTCTTGGAAAATGCGGGATTCGGTGACGGAATTGTAAGTACAGGAAGTACAGTCGTATCATGGATTTGTGCCGTAACTTTTGCATATGTTACAAACAGAATATGGGTATTTGAATCGCATGCGGAAAATGCAAAGGAAATTTTTGCAGAGGCTGTGTCATTCTATGGCGGACGAGTTTTTACTCTTATAGTCGAGGCTGTAATGATGTGGCTCGGATATTCGCTTATAGGCATAAATTACTGGGTTACAAAAATTACAGCAAATGTAGTAGTGCTTATACTTAATTACATAATAAGCAAGATATTTGTATTCAGGGAAAAGAAATAACTATGCAGTATGTTAATATAGGAAACGTAAAAATAGAAAAGACCTCCGCTTTAGCTCCTATGGCAAGCGTTGCAGACCGTGCATACAGAACGATTTGCAGAAGATTCGGAGCTTCTTATGTTGTCAGTGAAATGGTATCCGCAAAAGGTCTGTGTTACAGCGACCGCAAAACTAAGGAGCTTTGCACAGTTACCGACTGTGAAAGACCTATGTCAATACAGATTTTCGGCTCTGAACCTGAATTTATATCACATGCAGTTGAAATTGTAAGCGAATTTAACCCCGATATAATCGATATAAATATGGGCTGTCCCGTACCGAAAGTAGTAAATATCGGTTGCGGTTCGGCACTTATGAAAGATATTAATACTGCATTTTCGGTTGCGGAATCTGCTGTTAAAGCATCAAAAATTCCTGTTACGGTAAAATTCCGCAGTGGGTGGGATAACAATTCAAAAAACGCTGTCGAATTTGCAAAGGCTATGGAATCCGCCGGAGTTTCCGCAATAGCCGTTCACGGAAGAACACGTGAACAGTTTTACAGCGGTGAAGCCGACTGGAATATAATTTCGGAAGTCAAAAAAAACGTATCAATTCCGGTTATAGGCAACGGAGATGTAAAGGATTTGAAATCCTGTCTTGATATGTACGAAAAAACCGGCTGTGACCTTGTTATGACAGGACGTGCAAGCTATGGAAATCCTTTTATATTCGATGAAATAAAAGCATATTATGAGGGCAGAGAATATATTCCACCCTCTCCTGAATACAAAATGCAGATAATGCTTGAACATATACGGCTTATACTGAAATTCAGCGAAAAGCCGGAAAATATTGCAATACGTGAAGCAAGAAAAATTTCAGCATGGTATATGAACGGATATTATGGTTCGGCAAAATTCAGAGCGAAATGCTACTCTCTTGAATCATATGCACAGGCTGAACAGCTTGCAGAAGAATTTCTGGAAGTTCAGAAAAAACATTCTTTATAATATATTCAATATTGTAGGAAATTCGCTCTCTCTTGTACGAATCAGCATATTTTTGAGTTCGGAAAGCTCCGCTGAAAGCTCATCATTGTTTGATTCGATAAGGGGGACTATTCTTATATAACAGTTATCAATTTCAGAGAGCTTGTCACCCCTTACTATACACAAAGCTATGTTATAAAAAGAATCCCATTCGGATTTGAAATCCCCGATATATTTAATAGCTTCTTCCTTATTTCCGGAATCCATACTTTGCTGAGTAAGTTCCACAAGTCCGATAAGCTTTTTACATTCAGACGATACTTTTATATTGAAAAAAATTCCCATTCCTATCATTGCAGAAAGAATACAAAGGCTTATTATAACTCTTTTCATATTATCTTGGCTTTTCCTTTCCTTTGAGATTGTTTTCAACTATATAATAACTGCCTGTTTTGTCAGCGGTCATTATGAATATATCCTGAATTTTAATCTGTTTTTTCTTAAGAATACGGTCAAGCCAGTATTTTGTAAGATTCATAGTTTCAAGGGATTTTTCAAGAAGTCTGCCGTCTGAAATAATTACCTGAGGAGGGTCAACAGCTTTCGGATTAAGATTCAAATCACTTCTTGCCGGCGTATCATATGCCGGTTTTTTCATTACAGAAAGGCTTCCCGTAGTTTCAACAATAGCATACTGAACTTCTTCAAGGGAAAAAATATCGTTTCCTCTCAGGGAAGTCATAAGGTCATCGACCGAATAACGCAGAGAGTTCATAACTTCACGGTCAATTTTTCCGTCACTGATGATAATTTTAGGTCTGCCGGATACTATACAGCGTACTTTAGGAAATTTCAGAGTAACCCATGACATAATGACTTCAAAGCATACAAGCGAAAGCACGGGAGCAATTCCGACAGCAAGAGGTATATTCAAATCTTCAAGGACAAGAGTTGCAATATTTGATACAAGAATAGTTATTACAAGCTCTGACGGCTGAAGTTCACCGAGCTGACGCTTTCCCATAAGCCTGACTGCAAATATGACAGTAATGTAGAGTATTGCCGAACGTATAAGAACTATGTTCAATTTATATTCCCCCACTTTGATTTTATATTTATTTTTCCTCAATGCGGGAAATTTATACATAAAAAAACGATACCTGCAAGGCTTCACAGCCGGACAGGTATCGTTAAAGAGAGATAAAATATAAAAAATTAGAAAGTTTCAGAATAATTATTTAATGCCGTTGAATTTTCTGAATGATTCAACGATTATTTCCGCACAGAGTTCGTCACCGAGTTCGGAGCTGTTAAGACAAAGCTCATACTGTTCTTTATCATGCCAGAGTCTGCCGGAATTTGAATTATAAAAAGTTTCACGTCTTTTATCGGTTTTTCTGAGGAATGATTCTGCTTTTTTTGAATCAACGCCGTATTCTTCAACAGCACGTTTAATTCTTTCCTCTTTGTTTCCGTATATAAAGACTCTGAAACAGCCTTCAT
>JAEDMB010000130.1 GCA_016303235.1 Oscillospiraceae bacterium | reverse complement strand
TTGAAAAAATTGCGGTAATGTGTTATAATAAGAAAAAAATAATAAGGAGAAAATTCGGGGGAAAACTTTCAAAGTTGCACCAAACTTACATTTGGTGCAACTTTGAATACTGGTTTCCCCTCATATGAAAAAATGAAAACAAACAATAATAAAAATCCTGAATTTCTCAATGAATATCTTGTTCATATAAGAATTGTAAAAGGCTTATCTGAAAGAACTATTGACGAATACTGTACGGATATAAGGCTGTTTCTGAAATATATATACTGTAATAAAAATAGTGCTGAATGTCAGGATATTGAAGAAACTGATATATCTTCTATGACCGCTGACGATTTAAAAAGCGTTTCTGTTTCAGATATATACAACTTTATATTTTATCTTTCTGATGAACGCAAAAATAATGAATGTGCAAGATATCGTAAAATTTCGGCTGTAAAAAGTCTTTTTAACTATCTGTGCAATCAGATGAAATTACTGCCTTATAATCCCACAGCAAATCTTGATATACCGTCACCGAAAAGAGCCTTGCCTAAGCATCTGACTTTAAGCGAAAGTACAAAACTTCTTGATACTGCCGATGTAAAGGATTCAAAGCGTGATTACTGTATAATTACGCTGTTCCTCAACTGTGGTATGCGTTTAAGTGAACTTGTAGGGCTTAATATTCCGGATATAGATTTTGAAGATTATCACCTTAAAGTGCTTGGCAAAGGTGGTAAAGAAAGAATTATATATCTTAACAAAGCCTGTATTGCCTCACTTAATGATTATTTTGAAATAAGAAAAAATATCGAAACTAATACTGATGCATTGTTTCTGAGTAATCAGAAAAAACGAATATCAAAAAGACGTGTTCAGCAGATAGTCGAAAATACTATAAAAATGGCAGGTCTGGGCGGAAAAGGTATAACTACACATAAGCTCCGCCACACATCTGCAACGCTTATGTATCAATATGGTGATGCCGATATTCTAACTTTAAAGGAAATTCTCGGTCATTCAACAATTGCAACAACTGAAATATACACCCACCTTTCAAGTGAAATAATGCGTAATGCCATTGAAAGCAATCCCCTTGCAAATGAAAAAAAGAAAAAATAGGAGCAGATTTATTATGAGAGATTACATAATCACAATAGCTTCAGTATTCGCAATTGTACTTGGAATACTTTTGTGCCACAAATACACTTTAAGCACTGATTACAGTGATTCCCTGCCGTCATATGAATATGAATCAGAATCATCATATTCCCCTGTTATCAATACTGCACCGTATGACGCAAACAAAAACTATAACAAATTTATTCCGCCTGCTGTTACAACAGTTCCGGTTCAGAATAATGATAATGATATGGCTGTATTTACAGAAGTTTCATATTATGATGAAGATTTTGCCGGAACAGAAACTACAACAACCGTTTACCGTTCCATACTTGAAAACGCAACAGCTAAAAATACTACTGTTCACCAGTTCAGCATTATTCAGAATCCTCAGCAGATACCACAGACGGAAACTACTCCAATAGTTCCGGAGGATTTTTCATTAATAATAGATTAAACCGCAAATTTTCTGCATAAAATTACACTTTCCGACATATTCCGCTATTCCTTATGAATTATTTCTGTGATAGAATAAATACAGAATATTTTGGAAAGGACAAATCCCCTTATGTATATATTAAAAAAGCACCCTGCCCCTAAAATAAAAAATGTGTCTGTATATATGGAAATATACAGCTCATCACGCACTGCTTACAGAGTTATTGTCAGCAATGACACTATGTACGGAATTGAAATTGAAAGTTTCAGAACGGGTAAAAAGGCTGTAATTCACGATTTTTCCGAAAAGCTTGAAGATGCCGTCAAATTTGCTGAAAGTCTGATAAAAAAAAGAACTGCTCCCGAACAGCTTTACACTACGGCACTTAGCTTTCTGAGCAGTTCTATATAGTCTGAAAAAAATCAGACAATAATTTTTTTGATTTCTGACGGCTTGCTGACTATATAATCAGCTCCGGCATTTTCAAGTTCCGATTCGGTTCTGAATCCCCATAAACAGCCTATTGATTTAATACCGGCATTTTTTGCGGTTTCAATATCAACGTTGCTGTCGCCTATCATATATATTTCGGAATATTCCCTGTCGCCTTTTATCTCATATATTATATCAGGAGATGGCTTTTTAGGGCGTTCTTTACAGCCCCCGATAACCTTCAAAAATTTTATGTAGGGAAAAAGCTCTGATACTATTTTCTGTGCAAATATCTGGTCTTTATTTGTAGCTACGGCAATATCAACATTGTTTCTTGAAAGCTGGCGGAGAAGTTCAGTAATTCCGGAATACTCCTTTGTTTTGTCCATACAGTGATTTTTATAGAAAGCATTGAAAATATCATAAAGTTCCTGCAGACTTTCGGACTTTCCTGCCGGCAATGCTCTTTCACAAAGTTTCATTATTCCATTGCCAACAAAATTATTATATTTATCAATATGATGTATAGGATAGCCAAGTTTTATAAGACCATAATTTACTGCTGTTGCCAAATCCTCAAGAGTATCTGCAAGAGTACCGTCCAAATCAAATATGGCAAGTTTTTTCAGTTTATTCATAATTAAATCTTCCTTATGCTTTAAAGCGGACAGATATTATATATTAATCCGTCCGCTGTAAGTTTTTTTATACAAGGCTGGACATATCATAAAGTCCGGCTTTCTGGTCTTTCAGAAATATTGATGCGTTGATTGAACCCTCTGCAAAAACTGTCTTTGAAGATGCGGAATGTGAAAGAGTAATAACTTCATCGTGACCGGCAAAAATTACGTCATGCTCCCCTACTATTGTACCGCCTCTTATTGCATGCATACCAATTTCGGTTTTTTCACGTTTTTTACGCTGTGAATGTCTGTCGTATACATAATGATATTTATTGTCAAGGGTTTCGTTTATAGCATTGGCAATCATTATTGCTGTACCGCTCGGAGCATCAATTTTCTGATTGTGGTGCTTTTCAACTATTTCAATATCGAACTGGTCTCCGAGTACAGCTGATGCTTTTTTTGCAAGCTGTACAAGAAGATTTATTCCGAGTGACATATTAAATGTAAAGAATACAGGAATCTGCTGTGATGCTGATTTGATTTTGCTTATCTGTTCTTCGCTGTATCCTGTTGTTGCGAAAACTACCGGAGTACCAGTTGAAAGGCAGTAATTAAGTAATCCGTCAAGTGACGCCGGATTTGAGTAGTCTATTATTACATCAGGCTTTACAGGGAGCTTGTCGGGAGAATCCACTATCGGGAAATCCGCATACTGTTCAGTAAATAAATCTATACCGGCAACAACCTTGCAGTTATCCCTTGCGGAAACACAGTTGTATATTGTTTTTCCCATTTTGCCGTTTGCACCGCAAATCGCAATGTTTGTCATTTTTAACAATCCTTTCCGGAGTAATTTTATTATACAAGGTTATGCTTTGCGAGAACTACTCTGAGCTTTTCTCTGTTTTCGTCACTCATAGGATAGAGAGGCATTCTGCAAGGCCCTGCATTCTTGCCCATAAGATTGAGAGCTTCCTTGACCGGTATAGGATTTACTTCAATGAAAAGGCTGTTAATCAGGTCAAGATATTCAATCTGGAGCTTTGTTGCCTCTGCAAAATTATTTTCAAGACAATATTTTGCCATCATGTGAGTTTCCTTAGGAATAACATGTGAAAGTACAGAAATTACACCCTTTCCGCCGAGTGACATTACCGGAACTATCATATCATCGTTACCGCTGTAAACGTCAACAAGGTCTCCACATTCTGCAATAAGCTTTGCAGTATAGCCTATATTTCCGCTTGCTTCCTTGACTGCAACAATATTTTTATGCTGTCCGAGAATCTTTACTGTTGCAACATCGATATTTACACCGGTTCTTCCAGGAATATTATAAAGTATAATCGGAATGTTTACTGCATCCGCAATAGCTGTGAAGTGTGCTACAAGCCCTCTCTGTGTAGTCTTGTTATAGTAAGGAGTTACAACGAGAAGTCCGTCTGCACCGAGTTCTTCAGCCTCCTTTGAAAGCTTTACCGCATATGCAGTATCGTTACTGCCTGTGCCTGCAATTACGGGTACTCTCTTTGCAGTCTTTTCAACTGCAAATCTGATACATTCGAGGTGTTCCTCATCACTCATAGTTGATGCTTCACCGGTAGTACCGCATATAATGATTGCATCAGTACCGCTTTCAATCTGATAGTCAATCATTCTGCCAAGCTCATCGAAATTGATAGAGCCGTCCTGATTCATAGGAGTGACAATTGCTATGCCTGCTCCTGTAAAAATAGTGTTTTTCATAAATATTCTCCATTACCGCATAAAGCGGTTTCCGTTTTTACGGCAAACGGAAAAACCCAGTTTTTTATGAAAGTTTTTTCATATATGTTATCCATTTTTTTGATATATCAGCATTTATCTTTTCATAGAACTTTACGGATTCCTCATTACCTGAAAGGTCTTTCCATTCAAGACGGAGACAATTCTTAGACCTGCCGATTTCCTCTATAAATTCAAAAATAGCCTTGCCTATACCCTTTCTTCTCATTTCCTCGATGATAAATGCATCTTCTATATAGATGATTTTTCTTCCGGAAAGAGTTGCAAGAGGTATAAATATATAGCTTGTGAATCCTATGGGGACTCCGTTATCCTCCGCAATAACAGCGTGAAGTCCGTTTGCCTTTTTCATAAGTCTTTCAGTTTCTTCAACTGTAAGAGTGCAATCCTCTGCAAAGCCCTGATATTCCGTAAGTCTGTGAATAAAATCACAGATAACCGGAGCATCTGAAACTTCCGCCTTTCTTATTGTTATATCCATTTTATCCCACCTATGCTGAAATTATCAGTCAAAAAATCCCTTTGCCGCAAGAAGTTCAGCAAGAAGTACTCCTCCGCCTGCTGCTCCTCTTAATGTATTATGTGAAAGGCATACAAACTTATAGTCATACTGTTTATCTTCACGGAGTCTGCCTGTTGATACTGCCATACCGTTTTCAAGCATTCTGTCAAGTTTAGCCTGAGGACGGTTATCATCTTCAAAGTAGTGTATAAACTGCTTTGGTGCTGAAGGAAGTTCAAGTTCCTGTGGAACGCCTTTGAAATCTCTCCAGAGTTCGAGTATTTCTTCCTTAGTGGGCTTTTTATC
>JAEDMB010000129.1 GCA_016303235.1 Oscillospiraceae bacterium | reverse complement strand
TATTGACAGAGGGGTATCATAAGACAGGAGATTATTGATTTTGCATTTCAGTTGACTTTATTATTGATACATCGTATAATAGTTATAAATCAAGAAATTACAGTGAGGTGTAAGTATGGCATTGGAAAACAAATTAGGTATAGAGGATTCAGCAGAACTTGCAAGGGTTGAGGAGAGAATAAGCAAGGCAAAGGCAGTTGATTTATTTGAAAGAGGTATACTTGATAATCTTACGGCAGGCAGTTTTAAGACTTTATCTGTAATACACGAGTATCTGTTCAGTGATGTATACGAGTTTGCAGGTCTGATTCGTAAAGTTAATATTGCAAAGGGTAATTTCAGATTTGCACCAGTTATGTATCTTGGGGTATCTATTGAGAATATAGAAAAAATGCCACAGTCCACATTTGATGAGATAATAGAAAAATACGTTGAAATGAATATAGCACACCCATTCAGAGAGGGTAACGGCAGAAGTATGAGAATATGGCTTGACCACATATTAAAGAAAGAACTGAAAATGGTTATAAACTGGAGCAAGGTTGACAAGGAAGATTATCTGCTTGCAATGGAGCGTAGTCCGATAAAAGATATTGAAATCAAGTATCTGCTTAAAAATGCTTTGACAGACAAGATAAATGACCGTGAGATTTATATGAAAGGTATTGATACAAGTTACTATTATGAGGGGTATTCAGTTTACAAGGCAAGCGAGATAAAGGAACAAAAAGAAATATACTGAAAAGTATGAAACAAGAAACATTTATGAAATAGCTTTCTATAGAAAATCCTGAATGATAAAAAAAGCTTGAGAAAAAATATAGGGATTATAATACTGAATTATTATCCTTAACATTTCAGAATATTTTGGTGTATAATTAAGTTGTCAGTTTGAACTGGCAACTTTTTCTATTTGAGGAGTGTATTACATTGAAAAAAAATTCTGTATCAGGAAAGACTGTTAAACTGATGTATTTCCGTACATATGATGATTTCAGCTACAGTATCGGCGGAGATTTTAGCGTTAAGGTTTCGGGAGACGGTAAAAAATTTACTGATTTTTATCTTGAAAAACGAGGTATCATCAAAAAAGCTGTAACCATAAATCAGCCTGCACTTTCAGTTTTCAGATATTTATCTCCTGATGTACTTATAGGTATGATTTCGGGGTATCTGATTTCATTATATAACAGCAACTCTTTTGAGAAATTCGCTGATATTGGGGAGCTTTTAGAAAAATCAGTCAATAATTGATTTTGTATATAAATACAGGTTTTTATATATTGAGATTTGTAAAAAAATACGATTTTTTAATTGTGAGTTATAAAAATCATTGACTTTTATATCTCTTTTAAATTATAATACTTTTATAATGAGTATTAATTTTTAGTGTTCAATTTGGAGGTATATTTATGAATATTAAAAAAAGATTTCTTGCGTGTGCAATTGCAGTCGCAGTAACAGGTGCAGGCTTGCCTTATTACAACAAAAACATCTCGGGAGACGCTGAAATTACAGCAAGTGCAAGTACAACAGTTCTTTCAGAAAGTCAGCTTGAGTATGAAAAATTTGCTGATTATGTTCAGATAACTAAAGTTAAGGATTATTTATATGGAAATATTGAATTTCCCTCTACTATCGAAGGATTACCTGTAAAAGTTATTGGAGAAGAAGGCAATATTTATGGTATTGCACGTCCATATAACCCAAACCTTAAAAATATTAAAATCCCAAATACAGTAACAACAATCCTTGAATACACTTTTGTTAATTGTTATAATCTTGAGTTTGTCGAGATTCCAAGTTCAGTTGTTGAGATTGGCGATTATGCTTTTGCAGGCGGTTCAAAACTTCCCAGTGTTGATATTCCCGAAACAGGTGAAGATATGACTATCGGAAAGGCAGCATTTGCAGGCTGTACAACTCTGTCATCGATTACTATCCCCGACAGAGTTACTGATATGGGCGGTGGCTGTCTTGCAGGCTGTACAAATCTGCAGTATGTCACACTTTCAAACACAATGACAAAGCTTTATGATGAATCACGTTCAGACACATCAGTTCTTAGCAGTTATGGTTCTAAGTTCGGATTTTTTGAAAACTGTACAAGCTTGAAAAACATCAAGTTCCCCGATTCAATTGCAAGCATTGATGAAAGAGCTTTCACAGGCTGTACAAATCTTTCAAAAATTACAATCGGTGCAAATCTTACTGAGCTTGGAAACCTTAAACTTGATTTGGAAAGTCTTACAGAAATCAACGTTTCAAATGATAATTCATCATACAGCAGTGATAATGGCGTTCTTATGAATAAAAATAAAACATCTCTTATAAGATACCCCAAAGCTAACGGCAATACTGAATATGCTATTCCCGAAAGCGTTACTTCTATCGAAAGCGGTGCTTTTTCAGACTGCACTAACCTTACAAAAGTAACAGTTCCAGAAGGCGTTGCCAAGATTAGTTCCAATACATTCAAGAACTGCACAAGACTTAAGAAAATCATTATCAAAAATGCAGACTGCAATATATACAGCAATCCGGAAACTATCTATAAAGATGCTGTTATTGTCGGCTATAAGGATTCTCCCGTACAGGAATATGCTGATACTTACAGCAGAACTTTCATTGATATAGAAGAAGAACTTGCAACAGCAACAACGACTGTTTCTGATATTCCTGCTGTTGAAACAACTACAACTACCGTTTCGGGCAATACATATTCTTTAGGCGATGTCAACAGGGACGGTTTTATAAATGCATCAGATTCATCATGTATTCTTGCATACTACGCTTATATGTCTGCAGGAGGAACGCAGAGCCTTGAAGAATATTTAGAATTACAAAGTGACTGAGGTGAGATATGAAAAATAAAAGGTTACTGGCAACTGCCTTAACTGTTATATTTTCTTTAAATGGGGTATTATACGGTTGTGATTCATCAGAATCACAAAGCAGTTCCGATTCTGAAAATAATGCTGTCAGCCAAAGCGTTTCCGCAAAAACACCGGAGGATAAAAAGCTTTCTCTTTCATCAGATAATCTTTCCAAGACCGATAAGGTTTACTATAATTATCTTATTGAGCAGAAATTCTGCAATCTTAGAAAGGATTTCAGAATAATTGAGGCAGGAGCTGTCAAAAACAGTCCGAACGGTCTTGCAGGTGCGGTAAAGTTCGATTTTGACGGGGACGGTACAGACGAGCTTGTTGTATTTACATTTGACAGAAACAATAACAACGGTGAAGACATTCGCATTGATTTGCTTAAACCTGAGGGAGACAGCCTTAAATTAACTGACAGCAAATATCTTACTGAAATTCTTGATATGGATATTATTTCCGACACAGGCACTGATTTGACAGATAATTCCATATATTTCACTAAAAATATGAGTATGCAGATTGTTACATCAGAATATCAGAACAAGCTTTATTTCGGCAGTCTGCTTACTTATGAAAACCTTGAAAGAGATGGTATTGATACATCTTCGTATATAAAGACTTTCAATGTTTTCGGGGTAGAGGACAATAAAATCATTCCATATTCAATAGGTGCATTTGATATAGAAAAAGACTTTTACAGAGCCGACCCGACAAAAGAGGGATTATTATATGCCAAGACACTTCCGCCGTCTATCAGAGATTCGGCAACATTTTCAGAATGTACAGTTTCCCCCGATTCTGATGAGTCATATAAAAAGAGGGCGGAGGAGTTAGCCGAAGATGTAAATAACATTACAACATCTCAGAATAAATATAATATGTTCACCTTAATGCAGGCTCATCTTGAGGGCAATTATAAGGTTACAGGCGGTATGTATTCATCTCTTACATCGGCATTTTCAGCAATGCTTAACGAATTTGGTCTTGATATTGAATATATTCAGCCTTATATAGGTTCAGAAAGCAATACAGGATTTTCAGCAAGTTTTGTTTCAAAAAATCAGTCCGAAATGAAAGAAATATTAAGGCTTGAGGCTATCAAGGATTATGACGGATATTATTCTGCAAACAGATATATTCTTGATTCAGACCTTGAAACAATTCTCGGAGATGATGCTGTATTTACAGAATCCTTTGCGAATGAAACAGAGCTTTACACTGATATTTTCAAATATCCGTATTACTACCGTAATATATGGGACAGCTTTGTAAATTCCTGTGAAGAGACATATTATTTTATTGCTGATATAAATCAGGACAGCAAGAAAGAGCTTGTAATTATCGGTCAGGAGAGTGAAACTGTTTCTTCTGTTTCTGTTATCAAATCAGACCTTACAATTATCAATGCCGAAACTGACGGAGATGAAATCAGTTTTTATGATAATGGCTTAATCTATGTTTGTCAACATTATTCAGACAGCTATAATTATATAGATACTAACAGCGGAGATACATTTAACGGTGATGAGGCTAAAAAGAAAATTTCTGAAATTTCAGCCAATGCAATTTTCCCCGAAATGAACAGCTATAATATTCGTCACAATGACAGTTTGAACAATCTTAATATAATTGAAAACACAGAAGATATTAAAAAAGAATGGCAGGAAGCTTATATTTACGCAATAGATAATTTTTCAAATCACTTCTCAGCCGACTTTTCAAAAGATGAACTGTCTTATAAGTTAATGTATATTGATGGTGATGATATTCCTGAACTTTATATTTTTAACCCCAGTTATCGTTGCAGTCAGCTATATACATATTTTAATGGAAAAGCCATGATTATTTCAGAATCTGGTTCAGAAAAAGACAACTATTTTCAAGGTTATATGGAAAAAAGCGGAATGTTCCTTACAAGCGTTTATGCAAGTTCATCTTATTTTATAGAAACAATTTACAAGATTTCAAACGGATTTTCTGAACCCGCTGAAACTCTGATTTATGACGAAAATGATAAAACTTCTATATACAAATTAAACGATGAAGGTATTTCCAAAGAAGAATATGACAAAAAATCCGAAGATAATCAGAAGTATTTCAAGAGCGAAAATGTTTCCTATACATATGACGAAATACTTAAGATTTTCAACGGAGAAACAGTTGAAAAAACTCCGGAAGTTCCACAGGAAAATATTTCATCTGAATCAGACACGGCAACTGTTAAAGCCGGAGGCGGTCTTAATATGCGTTCAGGTGCAGGAAAGGAATTTGACAAAGTTACTCTTATTCCCGATGGTGCAGAAGTTGAAGTCCTTGAAAGACAGTCTGAATGGTCTAAGGTCAAATATGCAGATTTTAC
>JAEDMB010000128.1 GCA_016303235.1 Oscillospiraceae bacterium | reverse complement strand
GATTTTGAAGTTCCTTACCATGTTGATATTATGGAAAACCTTAACGGTATCGATATTGACAGTGCAAGAAAAACAAGCGGTAACGGTTTCTATTACCTTTGCGGTGATATTGCTTTGTTACAGTCTGCTATTCTCTCTTATGCAAGGGATTTTATGGTTGACAGAGGATTTACATATTATATTCCGCCCTTTATGATTAGAAGCGATGTTGTTACAGGTGTTATGAGCTTTGCCGAAATGGAAGGTATGATGTACAAGATTGAGGGAGAAGATTTATACTTAATCGGTACAAGCGAACATTCTATGATTGGAAAATTTATTGATACTATTATCCCTGAAAATGAACTTCCAAAGACTCTTACAAGTTATTCCCCATGTTTCAGAAAAGAAGTAGGTGCTCATGGCATAGAGGAAAGGGGAGTTTATCGTATTCATCAGTTTGAAAAGCAGGAAATGATTGTTGTCTGCAAGCCCGAAGAAAGCATGGACTGGTTCAAGAAACTCTATACAAATACTGTTGATTTCTTCAGAAGCCTTGATATTCCTGTACGCACTCTTGAATGTTGCTCCGGTGACCTTGCTGACCTTAAAGTAAAAAGCATTGACGTTGAGGCATGGTCTCCGCGTCAGAAAAAATATTTCGAGGTCGGAAGCTGTTCAAATCTCGGTGATGCTCAGGCAAGACGTCTCGGCATCAGAGTCAGAACAGAGGACGGTTTAAAATATTTCCCGCATACACTTAACAATACTGTTGTTGCCCCTCCGAGAATGCTTATTGCCTTCCTTGAAAATAATCTCAATGAGGACGGCAGTATCCGAATACCGCAGGCACTTCAGCGATATATGCGTAAAGAGGTAATTAAAAAGTAAATGAGTAGTAATTTTTATCACATTGACAATCTGGGTGAAGTCTTTTCAATTACTATTGAAAGCGGTTTCAGACAGGAGCTTTTTGATAATTATGATTGTGCCAGTAATGGCGATTTGATTCAGGCTATTGTGAAATATCTTATCAGAATAAACGATTTCGATGGCTCTGAACTTGAATTTGACAGCGATACTGATATTTTTGCTGTCTACTGTGAGGACGAAGGCACTATATATGAACTTGCTGAAATCCTTGAAAATAATATGTACAATGATAAAGTTATTGATGATGCTATGCACTCTCCGGAGGTAAAAGCAGAATTATCTTAAAATTTACGGGCGGTCAGTTTGACCGCCCGTTTCACGTGAAACGCTTTTTATTTTTTTGAAAAAAATCCCGATACAAACGGTATAACTGCACTTAATCCGAGTGCTGTCAGGAGCTGTTCACGGGTAAGCGTTACCGTTTCAAATATTACCTGCAACTGCGGTACGCTTACCGCAAGTATTAAAGCCGTCATTGATACAAGTACCGCAAGTATTAATTTTACATTGGAAAAGATATTTATTCTGAAAAGTCCCTTTTCTTCTGATTTACATTCAAATACATGTATAAGCTGTGACATTACAAGCGTTATCAGTGCGGAGGTTCTTCCGGATTCGATACTTCCGCCAAGCTTTATTGCAAGGCTGAATGACATAAGCGTTGAGATTCCTATTAAAATTCCTCTGAATATAATCTTTGTCATAAGTCCGCCCGAAAAAAATCCGTCTGTCGATTTTCTCGGCGGTTTATTCATTATATTATCTTCCGGCGGTTCAAGTCCCAGTGCTATTGCGGGAAGTCCGTCTGTTACAAGATTTACAAGCAGTAACTGCACCGGCATTAATACTATCGGCATACCCATTACTATGCCGAGAAACATTGTAAGAACTTCGCCTATATTACATGAAAGCAGATAGCGTACGAATTTCCTTATATTTGCATATACACATCTTCCCTGTTCAACCGCATTTACAAGTGTTGCGAGATTGTCGTCAAGAAGTATCACGTCTGCTGTCTGTTTGGCTACGTCAGTTCCTGTTATTCCCATTGCAACACCGACATCAGCCTCCTTTATTGCCGGAGCGTCATTTACTCCGTCTCCTGTCATTGTAACGATTTCGCCCTTGCGTTTGAAACTCTGCACTATTCTTAATTTATGTATTGGCTCTACTCTTGCGAATACGGAATATTTATCAATTTCACGGTCAAGCTGTTCATCGGACATATTATTTAATTCATCACCTGTAATAGCCTGTTTACCTTTGAGAAGTCCCGCTTTTTTCGCTATTGCCATTGCTGTATTCTTATGGTCGCCCGTTATCATTACTGTTCTTACAGACGCATTTGCACATTTTCTTATAGCAATTTTAGCCTCCTCACGGGGAGGGTCAATCATTCCTGCAAGACCTAAAAATATTAAATTATGCTGTTCCGGATTCAGCGTGTCTGTCTGAATATATGCCATTGCAAGAACTCTTAAAGCCTTGTCGGACATTTCAAGAACTTTGTTTTCTATCTGTTTTCTTCTGCCCGATGTAAGCGGAATTATTTCACCTTTCTGATTCATATAGTGACTGCATTTCGGCAGAATTACTTCTTCCGCACCTTTATAGTATGCCCTGTTTCCTTCGGGAGATGTGCAGAGAACTGCCATGTATCTTGTTTCGCTGTCAAATGGGATTTCCTTTATTTTGCGGTGGGATATTTCAAGGCTTTTTGCAGTAATTCCGCCTTTTGCTGACATAATAAGAAGTGCAGTTTCTGTGGGGTCGCCTGTGACTTCCCATTCTCCTGAACTTCTGTTGCGTAGCTTTGGATTTATTCTTATCGTTGCTGTATTGCATAGTGTACTGCATTTCAGAAACTCCGAAAGAGATTTTTCCATATTTATTTTTACCGGAATATCTTCATTTTCGTGACATATATTTCCGCCTGTTCGGTATCCCATTCCGCTTATATTATATGTATTGTCTCCGCAATATATCTCCGTAACTGTCATGCGGTTTTCTGTAATAGTTCCTGTTTTGTCGGAACATATTACCGATGTACAGCCGAGAGTTTCAACGCTGTGCAGTTTATTTACAAGTGCCTTTTGCTTTAACATTCTGCTGACGGCAAGTGCAAGAGCTATTGTTACTGTTGCCGGAAGTCCCTCCGGAATCGCTGCTATTGCTATTGTTATTCCGGACATCAGCATTGTGAATGTATCTTCGCCCCTCAATACTCCGGCTGTAAATACTGCTATGCATACTCCTATACATATTATTGCTACTGTTTTTCCGAGTTCCGCAAGACGTTTCTGCAACGGAGTCATGCCGTTTTCGATATTCTCAAGCATTGATGATATTTTTCCCGCCTGAGTTCTTTTTCCTGTTGCGATTACTTTTGCCTGACAGTTTCCCTTTACGGCAGAAGTTCCGCAGTATATTATATTTGATTTGTTAAGGCTGTTGTCAGTATCATTTTTTAATCCCACATGCTTTTCGACCGGAAGTGATTCGCCGGTTAATATTGATTCATCTGTATTGAATAAAGCACATTTTAATATTACGCAGTCAGCCGGTATTCTGTCGCCCGATTCTATTTCTATAATATCATCGGTTACAAGTTCAGATGCCTTTATTTCTTTAAGTACACCGTCACGGTAGCACTTTGCAGTCGGCGATGTCATGGATTTAAGTGATTCAAGAGTTTTTTCCGTTCTGTATTCCTGTATAAATCCAAGTACTGCATTGAGGAGAACTATTAATATTATTGTTACTGCGTCCGTTATTTCTCCGAGAAATACTGATATGACTGTTGCTCCGAGAAGTATCATTACCATTACATCTTTAAACTGCCCTGCAAAGATTTTAACGGGATTTGCTTTTTTATCATCTCCGAGAATATTTTCGCCGTCTGTCTTTCGTCTTTGTACGGCTTCCTTTTCAGTAAGTCCCATTTCATCACCTTCTATTATGTATTCTTGTACATAATATGAAAATCAGGGGACAATTATTCTAATGGTTTTACTTTGAGTTGAGCATATCAAGAATTTCTCCGAAATTACAGCGGTAATCACCGTCTCCGTCACGGCGGTATGTTCCCGATATAATATTGTCGCCTATGTAAATCGGTTTTTGTTTCGGAAGAGCCTCCAGAGTATTTATCACTAAGATATTTTTGCAGAATTAACAAATAATCTTATTAAATTTGGTTGATTTTGTTTATAAAGCAGAAATCACATTTTTCTATTGATTTTTTTCTTATTATGTGCTAAAATTATTTCAACAAGCAGCTCTTATAATATGAGTCAATTATTAAACTTGAAAAATATCAGTTACAAGTTAGAATCTGATATTCAACGTTATATGAGTTGCTCTTAATATCAAATCCAGTTTGAAAACACATTAATTTCAGGAGGTTATATTTATGCCATTAACACTTGATGATATCAAAGGTATGTCCGCGGCTTTGCGAGAGACAATTAACGAAGAAAATTTTAAAGAAGCATTTGGTATACCCACTAACCATTCTTACAAGCAAATTGTTTCTCAAGGACGTCTTCCTGCAATTGCAGCAAGAATGATTAGCCGTCCCCGTGAATTTTCCGTATTTTCTATTGGCAAGTCCGGAAATATTATTCTTAATGGTAGAGGAATATATAATGCAAACACAATTGCACAAATCTTCATTGACAGCGTCAGACAAAACGGACAGGCTCCATATCCGCTGTCAGGCGACTGGAGTAATATTTCGGTTAAACAACTTTATATTTTCATATCCGGAAAAGCAGTGGCAAGATTTGCAATAAAATCTATTCAAAAAAGCACACAAATACCTGTTCATGAACTTCAGAAACTCACTGACCCAACCCCTGTATTAAATTCGACTTTTAAATCTTATGCAATTATAACCGATGTTCAGACAGTAGATTTACCTCAGGATTTCATTGGAAATTATTCTGGAAAGTCGGTACATGATACTGCGTTCAAAGGCAGTTCTCCGTTAGTGCATATTCTTTAATAGATTCAGCAATCACAGAGATTAATTAATCTCTGTGATTTTATAGAAATATTACTGGCGTTTCACGTGAAACGCTATTTCGCATTGAGCATATCAAGAATTTCTCCGAAATTACAGCGGTAATCACCGTCTCCGTCACGGCGGTATGTTCCCGATATAATATTGTCGCCTATGTAAATCGGTTTTTGTTTCGGAAGAGCCTCCGGAACGTTTATAACAATAATATGACTGCCATGTATATTGTGGATAGTAACATCTTTTTCATTCAGAATATTCAGGCTGACTTTAGAGGGATTTTCTATATTGTCCCAGAAATCCATAACAAGCCATTC
>JAEDMB010000016.1 GCA_016303235.1 Oscillospiraceae bacterium | reverse complement strand
GCTGCTTTTGACCCGACATATTCCGATGTATATGAAAGAAACAACTGTGCATATATAAACAAAGGCGTATGCGTTACAAAATATACCGGTGCAAGAGGAAAGTCCGGAACTTCTGACGCTTCAGCTGAATTTGTCGGAACTGTAAGAAATCTTCTTGACAGCGAAAACGTAATCTGGCAGACCGGTGAACTCGGAAAAGTTGATATTGGTGGCGGCGGTACTGTTGCTGCATATATCGCAAACCTCAATATTGATACTATTGATGTTGGTGTTCCGGTTCTTTCAATGCATGCTCCGTTTGAAATCGTTTCAAAGATTGACACATACATGGCATACAGAGCTTTCTCCGTATTTATAAAATCCTGAAAAAACGGGCGGTCATAAGAGACCGCCCTTTTAAATTATTCTTCCGGCATATCCCAGTTGTGATAAACGTTCTGAACATCGTCATTATCTTCGAGATGTTCAAGAAGAAGATTCATTTTCTTAATATCTTCTTCACTTTCAAGTGTTGTATATGTTGCAGGAATCTGTTCTGCCTCCGCTGAAATTATCTTGTATCCCTTTGATGCAAGTCCCTCACGCAAAGCGTGGAGATTTTCCGGAGTACATTCAATTTCAACAGTTTCCTCATTTACGGACAAATCATCTCCGCCGAACTCGAAACAATCCTCCATAACCGTATCTTCATCAAGACCGGTATTTTCAAGGATTATAAATCCCTTTTTCGAGAACATAAACGATACGCAACCGCTTGTTCCGAGATTTCCTCCGAATTTGTCAAAATAGTGACGTACCTCTCCGGCAGTTCTGTTCTTGTTATCGGTAAGACATTCAACTATTACAGCTACTCCTGAAGGGCCGTATCCCTCATAAATCATAGTTTCATAGTTATTCTTTTCGCCGTCACCAGATGCCTTTTTAATGACACGCTCAATATTATCATTAGGAACATTGTTTGCCTTTGCCTTTGCAATAAGGTCACGGAGCTTGCTGTTATTATTCGGGTCTGCACCGCCCTCCTTGACGCATACTGTAATTTCACGTCCGATTTTAGTAAAGATTTTTCCCTTTACGGCATCGGTAGCCTCTTTTTTTCTCTTAATGTTATTCCATTTTGAATGTCCTGACATTTATTTTCACTCCTGTTCAGATTTTATATTTTCTGATATATATTCAAAAAGCTCACATATACGCTCATTTTCGCCCGTAAGATAAAGATAGCCGAAAAGACATTCAAGAGCTGTTGCCTTGCGGTAATCGGCTGTATTTGCATGCTTTGGAACAGTATTTCCGGTTGCGTTTCTTCCTCTTTTGAGAACTGCTGATTCATTTTCACTGAGCTGAGGGAGTATAATATCAAAAGCCTTTGACTGAAACTCCGCACATGCCATTTTTATTTTAAGTGAATGAAGTTTTGAAACCGGCATATTTGCCTGAATCAGAAGTTTTTCCCTTACAAGAGTATCATAAACGCTGTCTCCGAGAAATGCAAGCGAAAGCGGGCTGTACTGATTTGCTTCGTGATTTGTTAAAATTTTTCTCATATCCTGATTATTTCACATAGTCAAATTCAAAGCCGAAAATATTTACTGTGTCACCCTCATTTATGCCCATTTCCTCAAGCTTGTCAATAATACCGCTGTTGCGGAGAACTCTCTGGAAGTACTGCAAGGACGAATAGTCGTCCATATCGACAGTACGCATAACAGGTTCAAGCCATTTTGCTTCAACATAATATATTCCGTCCTCAATATTGACTTCAAATTTCTGATTTACTCCGAGCATATCATCGAGTTCAGCCTGCGGAACGGGTTCGGCTTCAAATTCCTTTATAGGCGGAAGTGTGTCGAGTACTTCGGAAACGTAATTCATAAGTTCGGCTGTACCCTTTGTTGTTGCTGATGATATTGCAAAAAAAGGCAGATGTTTTTCTTCCTCAATATATTTGCGGAGTGTTTCAATCTGTTCGGGAGTAGCCATATCGCATTTGTTTCCGGCTACTATCTGCGGGCATTTTATAAGCTCCTCGCTGAAGTTTCCGAGTTCACGGTTTATTATATTAAAATCGTCAATGGGGTTTCTGCCTTCGATTCCGGAAACATCAAGAACGTGGACTATAAGACGGCATCTTTCGACATGCCTTAAAAATTCGTGTCCGAGACCGATTCCCTCGCTTGCACCCTCGATAAGTCCCGGAATATCCGCCATTACGAAAGATTTTTCCGGAGCAGTTCTTACAAGTCCGAGAACAGGGACAAGCGTTGTAAAATGATAGTTGGCAATTTTAGGCTTTGCGGAGCTTACAACTGAAATAAGCGTTGATTTTCCTACATTAGGAAATCCCACAAGACCGACATCGGCAAGGAGCTTTAATTCGAGAGTAACTTCAAATTCTTCACCTAAAAATCCCGGTTTTGCAAATCTCGGAATCTGACGTGTTGCCGTAGCAAAATTTGCATTGCCTTTTCCGCCTCTGCCTCCTCTTGCAAGAACTTTAGGCTGATTGTCCGACATATCCGCCATAATTCTTCCGGTATTGGAATCTCTTATAACAGTTCCTCTCGGAACTTTTATAATAAGATTTTCGGCATTTTTTCCGGTACAGTTTCTTGATGAACCGTTCTGACCTTTTTCGGCTATATACTTGCGTTTATAGCGGAAATCGAGAAGTGTTGAAAGGTTATCATCAGCAACAAATATAATGTCTCCGCCTTTTCCTCCGTCACCGCCGTCCGGACCTCCGGACGCTACATATTTTTCACGGTGAAAAGATACTGCACCGTCTCCGCCGTCGCCTGCCTTAATTTTTATTTTCGCCTTATCTACAAACATCATCGCACCTCATCATTGTTTCTATAAAAGAAAATCCCAAGCAAACGCTCGGGATTGTGTAGTTTTAAGTTACTGTTCTGCGTAAACAGAAACCTTCTTGCGGTCACGTCCGTAACGTTCAAATTTAACCTTTCCGCTTACAGTAGCGAAGATTGTATCATCTGAACCGATTCCAACGCCTGCACCGGGGTGAATGTGAGTGCCACGCTGACGTACGATAATATTACCAGCTTTTACAAACTGTCCGTCTGCTCTCTTGACACCGAGTCTCTTTGATTCGGAATCACGGCCGTTCTTTGTAGAACCAACACCCTTTTTGTGAGCGAAGAACTGCATACTAATTTTAATCATAGGTTACACCTCCGAATAGTTATTTTAATGGTTTTTGGAAAATCCTCCGATATGGATTCAAGATGAGTTCTGAGCATTTCAAGAATAGCTGTTGAATTTTCATCAGGCTTTCTGACTCTGCATTCAATAGCATTATCCTTTGCCCAGACATCTGCGGAAATAAAGAAACCGTCCGTAATAAGATTTGAAGCAAACTGTACTGCGGAAGATACGGCAGAACAGACTATATCCTTACCGTTTTCAGCATATCCTGAATGACCGCTTATTCTGAATCCTGAAAGTTTTCCGTCTGATTCAAAAAAAACTGCATGAATCATAATTAAGCCTTAACAGCTTCGATTCTTACCTGTGTATATGGCTGTCTGTGACCCTGTTTTTTCTTTTCGCCCTTCTTTGGCTTGTAAGTGAAAACAGTAATCTTCTTAGCCTTGCCGTTCTTGATAACCTTAGCTTCAACTGTTGCACCGTCAACGTAAGGAGTACCAATCTTGATGCCGTCTTCAGCACCTACTGCAACGATTTTGTCAAAAGTAACTGTTTCATCAGCTTCAGCAGAAAGTTTTTCGATGAAGATAACATCTCCTTCCTTAACCTGATACTGCTTTCCGCCTGTTTCAATAACTGCGTACATTTGAAATGCACCTGCCTTTTCAATAAAAACTCGCTGTGACAGGCGTTAAACAATATAACTTGAGAGCCTGTCTGCATGCGGCTTAATTATTATATCACAGCTGAAAAAAAATGTCAAGTGTCTGAAAAAATTTTTTATCTGATTGTAAGTAATGATAATTTACAGAATTATAATCACTTGATTTTTGTTTATATATACAAAAATTATTTTTCAATGCAACTTTTTTATAATTCTGAATCACTTTATATATATAAAGATAAAAACCCATTAAAATATTATGGGTAAAACAAAAGAAAGCCAATATAAATTTTTCCTTCTTAAATTCCCAAAAAAATGCTCCCCGTATTTCAGGGGAGTATTTTTTTATAATCATTCTACGGGAAGTGCTTTTACAATGCCTGCGAGATACTGCTGAATTGCAAGTGCGTCATTAGCGTTTACACCGTTTTTGCCTCCGTGAACATCGGCATTTACAAGACCTTTTTCAGTAAGCTCATTTGTGCTTGAATCGCCTACAAATGATGCTATTGCAACAGCGTCCGCAATATCTATTGAACCGTCAACATTTGCATCACCATAAAGAATATCAGTATCTGATGATAAAACTGTTGTTACAGTAGTTGTTGTTGAAGTTGTTTCAGATGTGGTAGCTGTTGTTGCTGATGTAGCGGGAACGTCCAGACCGTCAACTATTGAATAGAATGCGGGCTTTGCTGTATAATCTTCATTGAAAAGCAACGGGGATTTTGAAGCTCTCCAGCTCTTGTCGTCAGTAGTTCCCCAGAATACAACTGCGGAGATACTGTCTGCATATTCAACGCACGCGTCCATTATATCGCTGTAATACTTTGCCTGTGTTTCAAATCCTGATTCTGAAGTATCGGAAGTAGTTGCATCAAGTTCCGTTACCTGAATATCAAGACCTGTTTCGGCAAATTTTTCAAGAGCCTGTTTATATGCTGAAATTCCGGGGAAAGAAACATCAAGATGTGACTGCATACCGATACCGTCAATCAAGCCTTTTTCCTTGAGTTCGTTTGCCATTTTTACAATAGCATCTGTTTTCTGTGGCATATATTCATTGAAGTCATTATAATAAAGTTTACAGCCCTCAGGAGCATACTTTCTTGCATATTCAAAAGCCGGCTCTATAAATGAGTTATCACCGAAAACCTTAACCCAGCCTGAAGTCTCAGGATTTGTGTTATATCCGCCAGGGTTTCTTGCTGAACCGTTATCAAGCCAAGCTTCGTTTACAACGTCCCACGCATAGAAATTAACAGTAGGATATTCTTCTTCAAGAGTTGCGAAAACGTTCTTTATATAATTTTCCATACGTTTGAGCATTGTTTCCTTGTCAACCCAGTTACCGTCATCAGCATAATTTTCTTTAAAGAACCAGTCAGGAGTCTGGCTGTGCCATACAAGAACATGTCCTCTTACATCGACATTATTGTCACGACAATAATTAAGAATAGATCTTGCTGATGCAATATTTACCTGCGGATTGTCATTTCCTGCTTCAATACAAGCATTTCTGTCAAGAATTGATTCCGGCTTGAGTTCATTTCCGAGAGTAATGCTGTTGAAATGCTTTTCAATAAGGTCTTTTGCAGACTGCGGAGCAAGTTCTGAAGTAGTAACAGCAGTACCTATTTTAAAGTATGGTGAATAAACGTCTTTCAGTGAGGGAATATCCTGCTGAATATGATGTACAAAAGCTTTTGCGAGCTTGAAATCGTCAATATAAAGATTGGCTTTATCATTACATTCAAAGTAAATATAAACGTTTGTCATATCCTCTGAAAAGCTAAATTTTGTTTCAGGAATTTCAACCCAGTTACCCTGACTTACTGCTGATTTAAGGTTACTGTAATGTCTTTCGCCTGATGAATCAGTGTATTCCATACTGAGATTAACAGTATTATACCATTCTGTTCTTACCCAGGCACTTACAGTGTATTCAACACCAGCCTCACAGCGTTCATCAAGAAGAAACTGAGGGCCATTCCAGTTTTCTTCTCTGTCACTTATGAGCATAGAGCCTTCACCTGTATGAGCAGAATCCTTTGTTACAGCGATAGTTTCAACACCGCCTCTGCCGGTAAAAACTGAAACATCGCTGTCATTTTCAAAACTGCTTTCAAAGATAACATCAGTATCTTCTGCATAGACTGCCGGTATTGATGTGCAGAGCATAGCAGTGCAGACAATGCCGGATAACATTCTTCTGATTGATTTCTTCATATAAAATCAAACTCCCTCTAAATAAATTTTATTACATTGTATCACACAATTCACAAAATGTCAATATATTTTGTGAAAAAATTTCCGGTAAATATTTTAAAAATACTTGCCGGAAATGATAAATTATTCTGTAATTTTTATATATCCGTTCTGCCAGTTCGCAAAAGCATATTCCTCCATAGCGGAATCAAATTCGATATTGCGGAAACAGTCAGTTTCATATCTGAAAAATTCTATATTATAGACATCTCCTGCTTTTGCATCAGCCGGAACTATGAAATCAATTGTTGCTATAACTCCGTTGTCACCGCTGTTACTTGAATCTGCTGTAATCATTGTGAGATTATCCATATTTTTTCCTTCAAGTTCATCAGGAGGATTTTCACCCTGCCAGCGTATTGATATTACAGAACTAATATACTGACTTGCTTCACCTCTTGCAAAACTCGGAGAACCGTCCAAATCATCGGTTTTAAGGTCAAGGCGGTTATCAAAAGCTATATGTATTCCCGAACTTGACCAGCCGTTTACAATTCCTGAAACTGAATAGTCTACCGGAACTACTGTGCCGTTTTCGTGGTCTAATTCTGAATAGCTTATTTCTTTCTCCGTAATTTTAAGAACAGGCTTTTCAATGCTTTCAGATATTTCCGTCTCGGCAGTTGTCTGTGATTCTTCGGGAATTATAACGCTTTCGCTGTTTTTAGATGATGAACATGAAACGGACAGCACAAGAACAGTTAATGCCATAAATAAGGCTGATATTTTTTTCATATAAAAAATTCCTTTCAATATTTAATCATTATATTTTTTATTATATCATGAATTTAAAATACAGTCAATTAAAAAACGGACGGAAATTTATTCCGTCCGATTAAAATTATTTAAGTTTTAATGCATTTCTTGTTTTTGCAACTATATTTTCAGCACAAAGTCCGAATTTCTTAAGCAGGTCAACAGCAGGTCCTGAACAGCCGTATTCATCATTAACGCCTATTCTGACTACCGGAACAGGACAACAGCCTGTTACTGCTTCGGCTACTGCTGAACCAAGTCCGCCTATGATACTGTGTTCCTCGACTGTAACTATAACGCCGGTATCGCATGCACACTTGCATACAAGTTCAGTATCAAGAGGCTTTATAGTGTGAATATTTACTACTCTTGCACTTATTCCCTCATCTGCGAGAGTTTTTGATGCCTCAAGAGCCTCATATACCATTAAACCGGTAGCTATTATTGTTACATCAGTACCTTCACGGAGTACGACACCTTTTCCGAGTTCAAATTTATAATTATTCTTATCATTGAATACCGGTACAGCAAGCCTTCCGAATCGCATATATACAGGGCCTACATAATTTATAGCAGATTCAACAGCCTGTCTTGCTTCAACATCATCAGCGGGATTGATTATTGTCATTCCGGGAATAGTACGCATAAGGGCAATATCCTCATTGCACTGGTGAGTTGCACCGTCCTCGCCTACTGATATTCCTGCATGAGTAGCACCTATTTTTACATTAAGGTGCGGATAACCGATTGAATTTCTTACTATTTCGTAAGCTCTGCCGGCAGCGAACATTGCGAATGTACTTGCAAACGGAATTTTTCCCGTTGCAGCAAGACCTGCTGCAACTCCCATCATATTGGCTTCCGCAATACCGCAGTCAAAAAATCTGTCAGGATATGCCTTTTTGAAAATACCTGTCTTTGTAGCTGCCGCAAGGTCGGCATCAAGAACTACAAGATTTTCATATTTTTCCGCAAGGTCTCTTAAACTCTCGCCATAGCTTTCTCTGGTAGCTTTTTTTATGATATCTGCCATCTGATTAATCCTCCAAATCCTTTAACTGCTGATTAAGTTCTTCCATAGCCTTTTCGTACTGTTCCTTATTCGGAGCAGAACCGTGCCATGAAACCTGATTTTCCATAAATGAAACGCCCTTGCCCTTTACAGTTTTCTGAATGATTGCAACGGGCTTCCCTGTAATTTTATCTGCTTCACTGAATGCTTTTTCAATCTGGTCGAAGTCGTGACCGTCTATTGAAATAACATGCCAGCCGAATGATTCGAATTTTTTGTCGATAGGTTCGGGGGAACATACTTCCGAAAGTTTTCCGTCAATCTGAAGTCCGTTATAGTCTACTACTGCAACAAGGTTGTCGAGTTTGTAATGCGATGCGAACATTGATGCTTCCCATACCTGACCTTCTTCAATTTCACCGTCTCCGAGAATTGTATATACCTTATAGCTTTCAGATGAAATCTTTGCAGAAAGAGCCATTCCGCATGCAACTGAAATTCCCTGTCCGAGAGAACCGCTTGACATATCGATTCCGTCAATATTTATGCAGGGGTGTCCCTGAAGCTTTGAGCCTATATGACGAAGTGTTTTGAGTTCTTCTTCCGGAAAGAATCCTTTCAGTGCAAGAATTGAATAGAGTGCCGGAGCTGTATGACCTTTTGAAAGCACCAGTCTGTCACGGTCTTTCATTTCGGGATTTTTCGGGTCAACGTTCATTTTTTCAAAATAGAGGTATGCAAGCAAATCGCATATTGAAAGTGAACCGCCGGGGTGTCCTGATTTTGCGTTATAAGTTCCCTCAATGACTCCCATTCTTGCTTTGCAGGCTATTCTCATAAGATTTTTTTTAATTTTTTCGTCCATATGAACCTCCGTATATATTTTTTTGAATTATCAGGTCAATCAGTTCGGCAACAGCATTTTCATCGCATGAATTTTCCAGAATAATATCGGCTGATTTTTTAACTTCCGGCTGAGCGTTTGAGGGTACTGCACCGAAATCGGCTTCCTGAATCATTTCGATATCGTTATTATAATCGCCTATGGATATAAATTTCATATTCTGCATACCGTCAAGCTGTCTGTACATTTTAAGTGCAGAGCCTTTAGTTGATGACGGCTCAAGCATTTCGCAGAAAATATCCGACGATTTAACGAAACTAACTTCATTATATCTCTTTTCGGCAATAAAGTCAACAAGTTTCTGAATATTTTCCGGTGATGAGGCAAAAAGAACTTTCAGCCAGCCCTGAGGGGACATATTTTCGAGCTTACAGAATTTAACATCTACTCCGCACATTCTGGTATGCAGTTTTTCGTATTCGTTATTTTCAAATATATATGCACTGTCTGCTTTGAGTACTTCTCCTCCGAGATTTTCAACGGATTTCATTATTTCGATAGAAATTTCCTTTGATTTTTCTGGCAGATATATCTGATAGAGTATTTTTCCGGAATTGTAGTCATAAATCATAGCACCGTTATATAATATAACGGGCATATCAATTTTAAGCATATCAGCATATGGTTCAAATGACTGAATTGTCCTTCCGGTAGCAACTGTAAACTTACCGCCCATACTTCTGAATTTCTCTATTGCCTTAAGATTTTCGGGAGTAATTTTCTTTTCGGAATTTAAAAGAGTTCCGTCCATATCGGATATAATTATTATATCTGAAAAATCTTTCATAAAAAATTCTCCTTACTGCTTTTCAATTATTTTCAGAATTTTCTGAAAATATTCGGGAAGTCCGCTTGAAAATTCCATATATTCTCCTGTTGAGGGGTGAATAAATCCGATTTTTTTCGCATGCAGACACTGACCGTCAATCCCCTTATAGGGTTTGCCGTAAACATCATCGCCAAGTACAGGGTGATTTATATATGAAAGATGTACTCTTATCTGATGAGTTCGACCGGTTTCAAGTTTAAGCCTTACATGAGCATATCCTCCGTACTGCTTTATTACTTCGTAATGAGTTACGGCATTTTTTGAATTTTCATAGGTAACACACATTTTTTTACGGTCAGTATGATGTCTGCCTATCGGAGCGTCAACCGTTCCCGACTTTTCTTTAAAATATCCGCATGCAATTGCCTCGTATTCTCTTGTAAAGCTGTGAGCCTTAATCTGTTCAGAAAGCTTTACATGAGATATATCATTTTTAGCTACAATAAGAAGTCCGCTTGTATTCTTATCGATTCTGTGAACTATTCCGGGGCGGATTACACCGTTTATTCCGGAAAGGCTGTCCTTGCAGTGATATAATAACGCATTTACAAGTGTTCCGTTATAATTACCGTGGGCGGGGTGAACTACCATTCCTTTAGGCTTGTTTACCACAAGCAAATCACTGTCTTCATAGATTATATCAAGCGGAATATTTTCGGGTTTAACGTCAAGAATTTCGGGTTCGGGAATTTCGATTTCAATATTATCGCCGTCTCTGAGCTTGTAATTTTTAGAGACTGCTTTCCCGTTGACAGTAATTTTTCCCTTTTCAATAAGATTCTGAATTGCGGAACGTGTAAGGTTTTCCGTATTTCCGGATATATATTTATCAATTCTCTGACCGGTATCTGATTTTTCTGCATTAAGGATTATATTTTCAGACATTCTTTTTTTCTCCGTTTTTCTTGCCGTCTATGAATATCGAATATATACAGAAAAGAACTGCTCCGACTGTAACGCATATATCTGCAAAATTGAATATTGCAAAATTAAAAAGCTGAAAATCAAACATATCTATTACTTTTCCGCCGTTGAATATCCTGTCAATAAGATTTCCGATACCTCCGGCAATCATCAGAATCATTGAGGAATACAAAAGCTTTGAACTCTTTCCGTATCTTATAAGAGCGTAGATACAGACTGCTGTTATAATCAGAACTGTAAATATAAGAAAGAACCTTTTTCCCGCCATACTTCCGAATATTGCACCGTTATTATAAAGCAATGTGAGGTCGAATATTTTTGTATCGCCTATTTTTATAAAGTTAACACTTTCGTTCAGTACGAGATTATTGACGCACCAGTATTTTATAAGCTGGTCACATGCTACAAGAAATATTATAGCTATAACAGAAAATATTATCATCTGAAAATCCTTTCGGTAAAAATACAGCCTGCCGTCAGACAGCAGGCTTTTTTATTTTATCTTACTGCTTTACAGCATCTTTCGCAAAGTGTGGGGTGTTCGGAATCTGAACCTACTGTTTTTGAATATGTCCAGCATCTTTCACACTTTTCTCCCTCTGCCTTGAGAACTTCAAATTCTGTTTCAGAATCGGTTCTGTCAGCAGATACTTCTACATCAGATACGATGAGAATTTCAGCAAGGTGGTCAGATATGGACTTGTATTTTTCAGCATTTTCAGCATTGCAGTGAATTACAACCTTAGCCTCAAGAGATTTTCCGATAACTTTTTCATTACGCTTTTCCTCAAGAACCTTGTTGACAGCCTCTCTGTTGCTGTAAATAAATTCCCATTTTGAAATAAAATCATCAGTAAATTCTATGCCTGACTTTTCGGGCATCTGATTGAGGAAAATGCTTTCAGCATCATCAGAGGAACTATGTGGCATATATGACCAGATTTCCTCGGCAGTAAATGAAATTATAGGAGCTGAAAGTCTTGCAACTGCACTTAAAATTCTGTACATTGCAGTCTGTGCGGAACGTCTGATTTCGGAATCTTCCTTTTCGCAGTATAATCTGTCCTTGATTATATCAAGATAGAAGTTTGACATATCAATAACGCAGAAATTGTGGATTGCGTGGAATGCAATGTGGAAATCAAAGTTATTATATCCCTCGTTTACCTTGTCTATAACAGCATCGAGTTTCATTAATGCCCACTTGTCAAGTTCTGTAAGCTTTTCATCGGGAACGCTGTCGGTATCGGGATTGAATCCCTTTCCGTTTCCGAGATTTCCGAGAATAAATCTTGCAGTATTTCTGATTTTCTTGTATGCCTCGGAGAGCTGTTTAAGAATCGGCTGTGATACTCTTATATCGGAGTGATAATCGGAAGATGCTACCCAGAGACGAAGAATATCAGCACCGTAAACGTCTGTAATTTCGTTAGGAGCGATACCGTTTCCGAGTGACTTGTGCATTGTCTTGCCTTCACCGTCAACAACCCAGCCGTGAGTACATACAGCCTTGTAAGGCGCAGTACCCTTGTATACTACTGAAGTGAGGAGTGATGACTGGAACCAGCCTCTGTACTGGTCAGCACCTTCAAGGTACAAATCAGCAGGCCATTTAAGACAATCATACTGTTCCATTACTGCTGAATGTGATACACCGCTGTCAAACCATACGTCCATTATATCGTATTCTTTTGTAAATTCGCCACAGCCACATTCACATTTTACATCGGAGGGGATAAATTCGGAAGTATCTCTGAGCCACCATGAATCTGCTCCTTCTTTTCTGAACATATCGGCAATAGCCTTTATAGTCTTGTCGTTTACAATCGGCTTACCACATTCCTTGCAGTATACAACAGGAATAGGAACGCCCCATGTTCTCTGACGTGAAATGCACCAGTCACTTCTGTCACGAACCATTCCCTTGATTCTGTCTTCGCCCCATTCGGGAATCCACTTTACATCTTCAATAGCCTTTATTGCCTTATCCTTGAATCCGTTTACAGAACAGAACCACTGTTCAGTAGCACGGTATATAATAGGGCTGTTACATCTCCAGCAGTGCGGATACGGGTGAACTATTTTCTGAATTGCAAGAAGTGCATTATTTTCCTCAAGTTTTTTTGCAATAGCCTTGTTTGCGGTATTGGTATCCATACCCTCAAATTCGCCTGCCTCGGCAGTCTGCTTTCCGTTTTCGTCAACGCATACAATAATGCCGATATCATCGTATTTCTTGCATACTTCAAAGTCCTCTACACCGTATCCGGGAGCAGTGTGTACACAGCCTGTACCACTTTCAAGAGTTACATGGTCACCTGTTATAATCGGAGAAAGTCTGTCATAGAGCGGGTGCTGGGTTTTCATTCCCTCAAGCTCTGCACCGGTGAAACAGCCTGTTGTGGAATATTCTGAAATTCCGGCAGTTTCCATAGTAGTTTTAACAAGTTCTTCCGCCATAACATAGTATTCGCCGTTTGCATTTACAAGAGTGTAATTGTATTCAGGGCCTAAGCATACAGCAAGGTTGCCGGGGATTGTCCATGTAGTAGTTGTCCAGATTACAAAATAGATTTTTGAAATATCAAGACCCATTGCAGAGAAAATTTCCTTGTCGTCAGCAACTCTGAATTTTACATATATTGAATGACATGGGTCATCGGAATATTCAATTTCAGCTTCAGCAAGAGCTGTCTTGCAGTCCGGACACCAGTATACAGGCTTAAGTCCCTTGTACATATATCCGGATTTAGCCATTTCTCCGAAAACTTCAACCTGACGTGCTTCGTATTCGGGTTTAAGTGTGAGATACGGGTCATCGTAATCGCCGAGAGTTCCGAGACGCTTGAACTGTTTCATCTGATTTTGTACATGAGTAAGAGCAAAATCATGGCAGTGCTTTCTGAGTTCAACAGGAGGTATTGCACCGTTTTCAACGCCTATTGACTTCATAGCTTTGAGTTCAATCGGAAGTCCGTGAGTATCCCAGCCGGGAACATACGGGGCACAGAATCCGCTCATGTTTTTATACTTGATTATAAAATCCTTAAGAGTTTTGTTAAGAGCTGTACCGAGATGAATTTCACCGTTTGCATAAGGAGGGCCATCGTGGAGGATATAAAGGGGTTTGCCCTGATTTTTTTCAATCATCTTATAGTAAAGTCTTTCATTTTCCCATTTTTCAAGAGTTTCTGGTTCTCTTTTGGGGAGATTTCCTCTCATAGGGAAATCGGTTTTAGGTAAATTAAGAGTCTGATTGTAATCCATTTTATATATAAATTCCTTTCAGATATTTTTTTATTATTCTTGAGATTCGGGAACTTCTTCTGAATATTCATCGGAAACTTCGCTGTCTGAATCTTCTTCTGTACTGTATCCCAAAGCCTCCTCAAAAGTTTCGGGCATGCTTGAAATAAGTTCGAGGTGATTTTTATACATATCAAAGAGAGCTTTTTTGAAGTCTGAAACCTGTTGCTGAGCAACTATGAGAGCTTCTCTCTCCTTTGCAACTTCGGCACGGTTTTTTTCCATAGCAATTTCGTGCTGTCTTGTAGCCTCATCAATAAGAGCATCAGCTTTCGCCTGAGCATCAGCGAGAATCTGTTCAGCCTTTTCATTTGCATCAGCAATTACATGGTGAGCCTGTTTCTGAGCTCCGAGGAGAGCGTCTTTAACAGCATCTTCATCTCTCATATATTCACGAACCTTGTCGGCAAGAATCTGTATTTTATTGTTTGCCTCATCACGTTCGCTGTCAATATCGGATAATTCTCTTTCAAGGTCAGTAAGAAATTCATCAATATCCTCCTGCTTGTATCCGAAAGCAGCCTTTTCAAATCTCTTGTTTCTGATGTCACTTGCAGTAATCATTTTACATGCTTCCTTTCATTTATATTTCTTTACGGCAATATGTAATCTGCCTTTTTTTGAAATTCCGGAAATTTCATCTATAATGAACTTTCCATAACCCTTAACAGAAAAAACATCTTTGCATTTCATTTCATATGACACTGAAAAAACGGGAGTAAAATTAATCTGAACGCCTGTATTTCTTATAAGCTGTGCAGATTTTTCACGGCTTATTCTGAGTGCAAGGCTTAAAACGCTGTCTGCCCTCATTGATGCGACTGTTCCGCATATATCCTGAAATTCCTGTTTTTTTACTATGTCAAAAGGCATATCATCATAGATTTTTACGCCTGTCCTGCCTATTTTTCCAACCGTACTGCAAATAAGCTTTGATGCGGTATTGGTTACGAAAATCTGTGTTTTTCCCTCCGAAACAACTATATCCCCGACAGTTTCACGCTTAAGGCGGAGAGCCATAAGCGAACCGAGAAAATCACGGTGAGTCAGAACATCAGATTTTCTGTAAATAAAAGTCAGGCATTTCATTGGTATTTCCTCTGTTAAGCCTTCACTGTACAATTCATCAAGGTAGTCACAGCCGGACAAGCTGTATATACAGAGGATTTTTCTTTGTGCATCATCATATCCGCCCCAGAAGGCATATTTTATATCGGAACGGCTGATTAATATTTTTTCAGCTTCCGCACACTGTTTTTCATCAAGGAACATTGAATATGCCGGAGAGCATATTTTTGCACTTTGTCTTATTAAATCCTCCGTTCTTGCCGGAATAATGCTTTTATCAGATTCCATTATCAGAGAATGACTCCGTTGTTTTCAAGTTCACCTACAAGGTCCTCGCCTATGAATCCGACATTATAAGGAGTGATTATATAGGTAAGGTTTGCAACACGCTTAAGGCTTCCGCCGTTAGCATATGCGACTCCGACAAGAAAATCAATGATTCTTCTTTTATTTTCAGGGGAGGCTGTTTCAAGATTAAGGACAACGGTCTTTTTAGCAATAAGGTGGTCAGCAATCTGCTTTGCATCAGTAAATACTTCCGGCTTTACAAGGACAACCTGAAGCTGTGCAGTTGTCTGGATATTTACAACCTTGTTTCTTATGTCAGCTGAAGACTGTGCCGGCTCTTCATTTTTTTCAGATGATGTAAAGTTTACCGAAGGACGTACAGGAGAAGGGGTTTCTTCTGTTTCTTCATCATCTAAATCAGACTGATAGAAAAAGTTTTTAATATTATTTAATATACTCATAATCAAAAAGCTCCATTCTCCGCATTAGTAGTTTTTTATGGAAAATTTAAACGGAATGCGGTCCGACAATTTTCATTTGTAAATTCTTGCACCGAAAAGACCTGAACCAATTCTGACAAGTGTTGAGCCGTATTTTATGGCATTTACATAATCTCCGGTCATACCGACAGACAGAATGTCCATACTTATATTATCTGATTTTTTTTCTGAAATGTCAATATATAAATTCTGCATTTCGCACAAAAATTTTTCGCTGTTTTCAGCGGGGGGAACAGCCATAAGACCGCAGACCTTTATATTCTGAAATTCTCCGAGACTTTCAGCAAATTCAAAAGCCTCCTCCGGCATAACACCGCTTTTGCTTTCTTCACGTCCGATATTTATTTCACAGAGTACATTCATAATCCGGTTATTTTCACGGGCAAGCCTGTCTATTTCCTTTGCGAGCCTGAGACTGTCAACAGACTGTATCATACTGACGCTGTTTATTATATATTTGACTTTATTTGTCTGAAGATGACCTATTATATGCACTTCTGCTGATTTGTCATAAAAATCCCTTTTAGACTGATATTCCTGAACACGGTTTTCGCCGAGGAGGTCAATTCCTTTTGAAACTGCATAGTTTACAGCTTCGGGAGCTACTGTTTTAGTAACAGCCATAAGCCTTATTTTTTCATCAGGCCTGCGGTATTTTGCAACAGCCTCATTTATATTGTATCTGATTTTCTTCAGATTTTCATCAATATAGGAATAATCATTGTTCATAGTCATAATCCTCAACAAGTCCTTCCACAATAATATCGTCATATAAAGCAAGGTAACCTGTTCCTTCATCTTTTGAAAAAACCTTTGAGAGAACATAATCGCTTCCCTCATATATAACATCAATTTCCCTGAATACAACCTGTTCGCCCTGAAGAATATAGACACCCTTGCATTTTTCATCGGAATCAGATTTTTTCTGGAATCTTATAGCTTTTCTCGGAACTTTAATTCCGTTGTAAACACCCTTTATTATTTCTGTTCTTTCACAGCGGTGCTGTACAAGGCTGTAACCGAATTCATCGCTTGAAACTACAAGTATACTTTCAGCAGGATTTCCGTTATTGATAACTTCAACAACTTCGGCATCATGTTCTTCGGGAGATGATTCTGTCTTAATCTTTACTTTCTGCCCTGCCTCATATGATTTATTTGTATTGTCAACAATTCCGGCAACATACCATTCATAACTATCAAGAGTTTTTCCTATTATGTTTGTATCAGTCAGCTTTCTGTCCTCAACAGTTTTCAGGTAATCGGCTGTAAGGTTTTCTATATCTGATTTTTTAAGTTCGTTTTCATATCCGTCGCAATAGCTTACAAAATATGCTGAGCGGTCAGACGTTATAACGTCAACAGGCTGTGAAGTTTCAAGCTTAAGGCTGTTTATTTTAGAAGTTACATCTGCAATGCGTTCCGCAAAATTAACATCAGAATCTGTCAGGAGCTGGTATGTACTGAGACAGACAAGGAGATTTTCTTCTTTTTCTCCTATTTTTGCGTAATTTTTCAAATCACGGTAATATATAAGATTGCGGTACTGTTCCTGTATCAGAACAGAAAGGCTTGAAGGCTGTGCAGATTCAATAGTACCGGGGTTCTGGATTTTTTTCAGCAGAGCGAGTTCATCTTCGAGACTGCTTATCTGCTGATTAATCTGTATCTGTTCGGGAGAGGAATAAATCTCAGCGATAACCGAACCTTTTCCGAGCTTTCCGCCGTCCGGAACGCTGTAACTTACTGCACCGTCACCGTTATATTCAATAACATTTTCATCTCTTATAAATACTCCGTTTATAATTTCGGAATCTGTTGACTTAAGCATTAATGCACTTTCTGTTTCATAGTCCCGTCCGCCTTCTTTGTAAAATCTGCTTGCGAAAACCGTCAGAAACATTATCAGGACTACGATATGCAGTACAGTCTGAAAGGTGCTTTTTCCGAATTTTATTTTCATGAAATCACCGTTCTTTATTCTGCCTTTTCAGACGAATCAAGAACAGATACAGACTTTGCGGGAACTACTGTTGAAATAGCATGTTTATATACAAGCTGTTGTTTTCCTTCGCTTTCGAGAATAACAACATAGCTGTCAAAGCCTTTTACCATTCCCTTGAACTGAAATCCGTTTGTAAGGAAAATTGTAACTGAAATTCTTTCCTTTCTGCACTGATTGAGGAAAACGTCCTGTAAATTTATGACCTTGTTCATACACTTTCTCCGTTTCTGAAATAATTTAATTAAGTATATACAAATATACATAATATATTATAGCACACAAAAATTCATTTGGCTATAATTTTTCTGCAAATTTGTGGAATTTTGCTTTTTTCGTCAATTTTGTCCAAAAGAAACCAGTGAATTTTTTGATTTTTTCTAAACCATGTCAATTGTCGCTTGGCATAGTGACGTGTTTCCTGCTTTATTTTTTCCACACACTCATCAAGGGACTGTATATTTTCAAAATACGGGATAAGTTCCTTGTAGCCTATCGCATTGGAGGCGGTTTTCATTTTTCCGCTTTCAAGATAAAGATTTCTTGATTCCTCAACAAGACCGTTTTCAAGCATAATGTCAACACGCCTGTTAATTCTGTCATAAAGAATACTTCTGTCGGAATAGTTAAGACCGATTATATAAGAATCATAGGGACTTTCTTCAAGACGGCTTTCGGCTTTAAGTTCACTTAATTTTCTGCCTGTTGTATGGTATACTTCCAAAGCCCTTATTACTCTTACAAGATTATTCGGGTGAATATTGACTGCAGATTCGGGGTCGATTTCGGAAAGTATTTTGTGAAGTTCTTGATTGCCGTTTATTTCAGCGAATTTTTCAAGGCTTTTGCAGTATTCATCATCTTTTCTGGTTTCAGAAAATCGGACGTTATTCAGAAGTGAATCTATATAAAGACCTGTTCCGCCGACTATTACCGGAAGTTTTCCTCTGCTGATTATATCAGCAATTTTTTCATTTGCAAGCTTTACATAATCCGCAACGCTGAACGATACATCACGGTCAAGAAAATCTATAAGGTGATGAGGTATCCCCTGCATTTCTTTCTTAGTAGGTTTAGCTGTTGCAATATCCATACCCTTGTAAATCTGCATTGAATCTGCTGAAACAACTTCACCGTCAAATTCTTTTGCAAGCATTACTCCCATATCGGTTTTTCCCGATGCAGTTGCACCGACTACTGCTATTACTTTTTTTTTCAAACAAAATCACCTGCCAGTTAAAATATTCCTTGCTTTATGAGTTTCAAGGTCAGCCAGCCTTGTCGGAATCGGTATATGACTTTCCCTGTCAATAAGCTTTAAAGTAATTTCAGTTGCCGTATCAAGAGTAATATAATTGCCTGCTGATACAAATACCGGTTTGACATTGTCATGAGTTCTCAAAACTCTGCCGTATACTTTTCCGTCAATGACTATATCCGTAAAACTTCCGGCACCTGAATCAGGTTCAGTATAATCTGTATTGTTTACACGGAAGTAAGTTTTTGCAACTCCGATTGAAGGGGTATCAAGATAGAATGATGCGTGAGTTGCTATTCCCATATTCCGAGGGTGAAGATAGCCGTTTCCGTCAAACATATAAATATCGGGCTTGATTTCTGATTTTTCAACAGTTTTCAGAACAAGCGGAAGTTCTCTGAATGCAAGAAATCCCGATACATATGGTACTTCTATTTTACTGCTGTACTGATTTTTTTCGATAATTTCATGTGTATTGTAATCAATAACTACTATACAGCACACAGCATATTCTTCCTGATTTTCATTTTTCCAGTATGCCAAATCCACTCCCGCAACAGTCTTTATTTCAGATTTGTCAATACGGTCGGAAAGGTCTATTTTATTTCTTAAAGAATTTTGTATTTTTAAAAATTCGTATTCATTATTCATTCAGATTACCTCAGAGCTTTCTCCTGAACTGTCTTTCGATGTTATTTTTTGTCATAGTAAACATAACAGGTCTGCCGTGGGGACAGTGACGGATATTTTCATCATTGTAAACGATTTCAGCAAGTTTCTGAAGTTCTGAAATATCGTTTTTGTCGTTGGCTTTTATTGCAGACTTGCATGCCATTGTATGAAGTATATCATCTATTGCATGAGATTCGGGATTTTGACGGTACTGTATGAAATTTTCTGCTATTTCGGGAATTATTTCCTCCATATCAAGTTCTTTCAGAAAATCCGGAACGCCCTTGAGAATTATATAAGGTTTCTGCGAATAGTCAAAAAGAAATCCCATATTTCCGAGGCGTTCGGAATTTGTTTCCATTTCTGAAAATTCCTCATCTGAAAGCAGAATTTTAATTTCAGAAAGAATCATCTGCATATACTGACGGCAATTCTGATTTTTAAGTCTCTCAAATATAACACGTTCATGAGCTGCATGCTTGTCAATCATTATTATAGTGTCATCTGCCTCTGCCATGATGTAATTTTTAAAAGCTTCTCCTATTACATGGATTTTCTTTTCAGATTCTTTAAATTCGGGGAGCTTTTCCTGAACAGGCGGAGTTTCTGCATGTTCAAATGAGGTACTGTTTATATAGCTGAATCCCTCAATTTTTTCGGGAATATCTGTATCTTCTTCGGGTTCTATAAAAACGTCCTTATTGACAGTGCGTTTTACATCGATATTATTTTCTTCATATCTGAAAGGTATTTTTGAAATGCCTTTATTTTCAGCAGGCTTTTCGGAAAGTTTCTGTTCTGCCTTTTCAATATCTTCAGGTTTTGTGAAAATACTGCTGAAATTTTCTTCGGGTTCAGCAGGAATTTCATCAGTATTTTTTAATTTGAATTCATATGTAAGACCTGTATCAAGAAGTGCATTTTTTACCGCAAAATAAACTGAATCGGATATTTTCTTTTCATCGGAAAATCTTACTTCAGCCTTTGAGGGGTGTATATTTACATCTACCGTTGACGGCTTGACGCTTATATTAAGTATGCATGCCGGAAATTTTCCGGTCATAAGGAGATTATTATAAGCACTTTCAAGTGCAACCTGACATATAAGCGATTTCACATATCTTCCGTTTACGAAAAAATTCTGAAAAGTGCGGTTTGATTTGGCATAAAGTGGTTTTATTACAAATCCTCCTATTTCGACACCGTCCGAGGAATATTTAACCTCTACCATATCATTGGCGAAATCCTTTCCGTAAACGGCATATATTGCGGAATATATATTTCCGTCACCGCTTGAATTAAATTCAAGTTTTCCGTCACGGATAAATTTAAAAGATACTTCGGGGTGAGAAAGAGCTGTTTTCTGCACTATTTTACTTACAGCATTTCCCTCTGTAACGTCCTTTTTCATAAAATTACGTCTTACGGGAACATTGAAAAACAAATCACGGATAATTATTGTAGTACCATCGGGACAGCCTGATTTTTCGTAAAGCTTTTCAATACTGCCCTCTGTAACGTAATGCGTTCCGAATTCATCAGATTTACGCTTTGTCATAACATCAACTTTAGCTACTGCCGATACTGATGCAAGAGCTTCACCTCTGAATCCGAGAGTCATAATATTATCGAGGTCATCTTTGGCGGAAATTTTACTTGTTGCGTGACGGAGAAATGCTGTCGGAACATCTTCGTACTCCATACCGCAACCGTCATCGGTTATACGCATAAAGACAGTACCGCCTTTTTTTATTTCAACAGTAATATGTTCTGCTCCTGCATCTATGGAGTTTTCAATAAGCTCCTTTATTACAGATGCCGGACGCTCTATAACTTCTCCGGCTGCTATAAGCTCAGAAATATCCTTGCTGAGTACTTTTATTTGTGACATTTC
>JAEDMB010000015.1 GCA_016303235.1 Oscillospiraceae bacterium | reverse complement strand
GTCTGAATATTTCAAACGCTCTCTGCAATCTTTTAAATGTCGTATTTGTAGCTTTAGGTTCGGCAGTAGGAATTATTATAGGTCAGACACTTGGTGCATCGGAATATGAAAAGGCGAAAAACGATTCATTCAATCTGATGAAATTTGCAGGCGGAATCTGCATAATTCTTACAGTGATATTGATTTTATTTTCGGGAATATTCCCCGAATTTTACGATACAACCGATGAAATAAAATCATATGGCAAAAATTTCATTATAATTACAGCATTGTTTTTCCCGTTGCAGGGTATGCTGAACGCTCTTTATTTCACACTTCGTTCGGGCGGACAGACATTTATTACATTTCTTTTTGACAGCGTATATTCATGGGCGGTTACTGTTTCATTGGCATATCTGCTCTGCACTTTTACAGAAATACCGGTTCTTGGAATATATGCAATAGTACAGTCAGCCGATATAATCAAGTTTGCAATAGGCTATATCCTCATAAAAAAAGGCATATGGATTAGCAATATTGTATCAGAATAAAATTACAGAAAAGAGGATATTATATGAAAAAGGAATATCTTGAGGCAGGTAAAATAGTAAATACTCACGGAATAAGGGGAGAAGTAAAAATTATGCCCTACTGCGACTCTCCGGAACTTCTGTGCGAATTTGACAGGCTTTTTATGGGAAAGTCACTGAAAGAAATATATATTCAGCGTTCAAGGGTTCAGAAAAACATGATTATATGCAAGATTGAAGGCGTTGACACTCCGGAAGATGCCGAAAAGCTCCGGAATCAAATGCTCTATATGCACCGTGACGATTTGGAGCTTGATGAAGATACCTATTTCATTCAGGATTTAATCGGAATGACCGTAAAAAATGCCGATACAGGCGAAATATACGGAACTATTGACGATGTATTCCAGACAGGTGCAAATGATGTTTACTCAATTAAAAACGGCGATAAAAGCTATCTTATTCCCGCTATTGCCGATGTTGTCATAACTACTGACATTGATTCCGGAATAATGACAATAAGACCTCTGGAGGGACTTTTTGATGAAGATTGAAATAGCTACTCTTTTTCCCGAGATGTGTGAGGCTGTCCTCGGCGAAAGTATTATCGGACGTGCAAGAAAAAAGGGTGTTATAGATATAAAATGCCGTAATATCCGTGATTATACTCTTGACAAGCACAGGCGTGTTGATGATATACCATACGGGGGAGGTATGGGAATGGTTATGCAGTGCGACCCGATTTATAACTGTTATAAAGCAGTATGTGAGGAAAACAATGCTAAACCGCATACAATATATATGTCGCCAAAGGGAAAAGTTTTCAATCAGCAGAAAGCAATAGAACTCTCCCAGCGTGATTTTATCTTTATAATATGCGGTCACTATGAAGGAGTAGACCAGAGAATTATTGATGAAATTGTTGACGAGGAAATTTCCGCAGGCGATTATGTTCTTACGGGCGGTGAAATTCCCGCAATTATGCTTACTGATGCCGTTGCAAGAATGTGCAGGGGAGTTCTCTCGGATTCGGTATGCTTTGAAGATGAAAGTATTTATAACGGACTCCTTGAATATCCACACTATACCCGCCCTGAAATATGGAACGGAAAACAAGTTCCGTCCGTTCTGCTTTCGGGACATCATAAAAATATTGCTGAATGGAGACTTCAGAAAAGTATTGAGATAACCCGTGAACGCCGTCCGGATTTGCTTGAAAAATATGAACATTCTGTTAATCAAAAATAATACCTGTTGTAATTATATCAGTGTATTATATCCCTCATGTATATTTTTTGCCGTATTGCACATAATTATCTGTTGAAAGTTATTGATTACGCCAATCAATTTCAACTTTTCAAATTGTGATATTGAACAATGAAAACTTATTTTTCCCCATTCCATTTAATATAAATGTAGAAAATAGCAAATTAAACCAACTTAATCAGAAAAATCCGTTGACTCACTGAAAAAATAACTGTATAATATTATCAGGCAGTAAAAAATGTAACTGCCTTATCATAGCTGTTTAAATAACAGATTAAGGAGAGAGTGATATGTTCTATAAAGAAGTTGTCGTTAAGAATCAGGTCGGCCTTCACGCAAGACCTGCTACATTTTTCATTCAGAAAGCCAATGAATTCAAGGCTTCTATCTGGATTGAAAAGGAAGAACGCAGAGTCAATGCAAAGAGCCTTCTTGGTATTCTTTCACTTGGTATCGTTGGCGGTACTTCAATCAAGGTAATTGCTGACGGCTCTGATGAAGTTCAGGCTGTAAATGCTCTTGTTGAACTTGTTGACAGCGGTTTCAGCGAAGAATCAAGATAAGAAAGACAAACAATTTGCAGGGCGTTATTATTCAGTAACGCCCTGTTTTGTATATTCGGACATGTTTTCCGCAAATATTCCGTAACCTCGTGTGGGGTCGGATATAAACACATGAGTTACTGCCCCTATTATTTTATCATTCTGAATTATAGGACTTCCGCTCATTCCCTGAACGATTCCGCCGGTTTTTTCAATAAGCCTTTTATCTGTTATTTTTATAATCATATTTCTTGTGCTGTTTTCTCCGCTGTAATTTATGCTTTCTATATCGATTTCGTAACTTTCGGGAGTGTTTCCCTCCGTTGTGCAGAGAATATACGCTTTTCCTGTTTCAATATCCTGCTTGAATCCCATTTTATAATCCTGTCCCTGATATGATTCAGCAGTCTGCTGTGAAATTTTTCCGAAAATTCCGCAACGGTTATTTATTTCAAGTTCGCCTATGCTTTCTCCTGATACAAAACAGCCATCAAGTTCCCCCGGAACGCCGTTTCTTCCCTTTACTGTTCCCGTTATTTCGACCGGAACGGCTTTTCCGCTTGATACAGGCACTATCTCGCCGGTATCGGAATCGCATACGGGGTGGCCAAGTCCTGCAAACATTCCGCTTGACTTGTCTATAAATGTCATAGTACCTATTCCGGCAGTGCTGTCACGCACCCACATACCGCCTATATAGCATTTTTTTTCGGAACTCCATACAGGAGTTAAATAGGTTATAAATTCCTTTCCGGAACGGTTTACGGATATTTTAAGTTTCTGTCCTCCGCTACCGCTTATTATTCTCTGAATATCACTGTTTGAAGATACCGGAAGATTGTTTATAAGGCGGATTATATCGCCTGTTTTAATTCCCGATTCCTTTGCGGGACAGTCATTTTCGCTTAGCTTTACAACCATTACGCCGTCCATAAGGAGCTTTATTCCGAAAGGCGTTCCGCCTGCCGTTAAAACCGGTGCTTCGGTACGGCATATTTCCACTGATTTTATGGGTATAACTCCGAAAAGCTTCAGAGATACTTCCTGTGATGACGGATAAGTCAGAAGTTCCGTCTGTGCCGTTCCTGATGATGATACACTTACTGCCGGATACATCGCTATATCAAGATTTTCACCCTTTTCAACATAAAAGCTGTCGGGGATTTTTTCGGAATAATATCCTGAAATTCCGCATAATCCGAGCATTGACGCAGATAATAGAGCTGTAAATAATCTGAATTTCTTTAACATTTTCCGTTCCTCCTCTTATTTTATTATTAGGAGGAACTCCGTATTTTATAACAGTGAAATTCTGATTGAATTGCCTTAATTTTTTACGGAGGATTTTTTTGTGAAAAAAAGTTTTTTAATTATATCTGAAATAATTCTTGCAGTTTTTACACTTATATATCCCTTTTTTATGGTTATGCTTTCGGGTGCAGGGCTTATATTCAACGGAAATTCATACGGCATTAAATTAATGATATGCGGTATATTATGGATTATTTCGGGACTGCTTATGACATCAGGCAGTATATTATGTATTTTTGGGAAAAATATTCCTGCTGTAATATTATCATCGCTGGGATTTGTAATCTGTATGGTTATATTGTTTATTGTTACGGCTCATGCCGAAAAATATGCGTGGAGTATGCCGTATTACAATAAATTTTCTGTTGCTGATATTTACAGAAAAAGAATTGTTCCGGTATTTATTCCGTTTATGCTTGCAAATATTATTTCGGGGTTAAGACTATGCAGAAAATGATTAAATCCGCAAAAATTTTTATAAGAGCTATTCCGTCAGTACTACTTTTTGAAATTCTCTATAAGCTCCTGATTACTGCCTTAGCACTTCCGGCACTTACTTATCTTTTAAGATGGGCTATTGATATTTCGGGAGTAGGATATATTACTTCGGAAAATCTCTTTGAATTTCTTACTTATCCTGCATCACTTGCACTTATTTTACTTATATTAATAATCTGTTCCGTGCTTTCGCTTGCGGAAATATCTGCCATTATAAGCGGATTTGCTATGCTTTATGAGAAAAAAAGCATAAGCGTTTTTCTCATGATAAAATCGGGGATTAAAAGCATCGGAAAACTTATAAAAAAATTTAATTTTATACTTGTTTTCTATATACTTCTTATACTTCCGCTTACTCAGTTCACGCTTACTTCGGGAATATTTGCGTTTGTAGGTATGCCGAGCGTTCAGACGCTTTACGGAACAGCAAGCAATAAAATATTTTTTGCGGTTATATTGTTTCTTATTCTTGTTTCTGTACTTCTTTCAAACAGAATTTATTGCCTTAACTTTTTTGCACTTACAGATTCGGGATATTTTGAAAGTGTCCGCCAGAGCAAAAAAATTACAGACAAAAAACGTTTCAAAACGGCTATTTCAATAATATTATGGAGCTTGTTTATAACCGGATTTTTTCTGATTGTATTTTTTTTAGTATGCTTTGTTATATGCTTTGCTATGAAGGGTTTTTCCGAACCCGACAATGCTTTTTTCATATCGCTTAAACTCATAAAGACAGTAGTTAAGATATTTACTGCTGTATCGTCCGTATTTTTCACTCCTATGCTTTTCGCATATATCACAATAAGATTTTTTTCGGAAATTGATAATAATACAAAAATAATTCTCCCCGAACCCTCTGAAAGGACAAGCCCTGTCAGAATAAGAGTAATTGCCTTTGCTGTTTCAATACTTTCATTAGCTCTTAACTATTCATTTATGAAAGATATATCCGCTGAAAATATTATTCTCAATGCAAGCTTTCTGAATAAGACAAAAATTACCGCACACAGAGGATTTTCCTCAAAAGCCCCTGAAAATACCGAACCCGCATTTACAGAGGCTCTTGAAGTAGGTGCAGATTTTATTGAACTCGATGTTCAGCTTTCAAAGGATAAGGAAATCGTTGTTTTTCATGACAAAAATCTTTCAAGAATTACAGGCATTAACGAAAATTTAAGAAATCTTGATTATCAGGATTTAATTCAGCTCGACTATGGAAAATGGTTCGGAGAGGAATTTTCCGGCACTGAAATTATGACCCTTAATGAAGTTCTTGAAAAATTCGGAAACAAAATCAACCTCAATATAGAAGTCAAAAAAAATGACGATGAACTCGAAACAGCTGAACTTACTGCAAAGCTTATTGAAGAATATAACTGCATTGATTCCTGCTATGTAACTTCATTTTCATACAATGCACTGAGAACCGTTAAAAAAGTTAATCCCGATATAAAAACAGGGCTTATTGCAAATATTATGACATACGGCGGTTATTCATCACTTCATGATATTGATGCACTCAGCCTGAATAAAAAATTCGTATCGCAGAACCTTATAAATAATATTCATCTCAATGGCAAGCGTGTATTCGTATGGACTGTAAACGACCGTTCGGAGGCTGAAAAGTTTATCAGTATGGGGGCGGACAATATCATAACTGATAAGCCAGATATGGTTATAAAAGCTGTTTCTTCAAAGGGAAATGAGGGATATATTATAGACTTTCTTGCTAAAATCTTTAATTACTGAAAAAAATAAGGGGCTTGCGACAGCCCCTTTTATGTATTTAACTGCTTTATAATAATGTATAAAGTATACAAAAATACTATTGACAGATATATAATTTTAATGATATAATATATACAATATCACTTGAAGGAGAGATAGAAAATGACTGCCGGAGTATCTACTGCCTGTCTTTATCCGAAACTTCTTGAAGAAAGCCTTTACGACCTCGCACTGAACGGGATTCCGAATGTTGAGATTTTTGTCAATACTCACTCCGAAATGACAAAAAGCTTTGCTTTAAGCCTTCTGGAAATATTAAACCATTTCGATACAAAATGCGTGTCCGTTCACCCTTTTACTGCCGAAATAGAACCGATTATGCTTTTTTCCGCCTACGAAAGACGTACAAGCGATGCACTTGAGTATCTTAAATACTGCTTTGATTTTATGAATACGCTCGGAGCAAAAATATTTATACTTCACGGAAACAAGGGAAGTGTCAACGCTCCCCGTGAACTCTACTGCGAACGCTATTCTATGATGTACCAGCTCGGAAAACAATTCGGAATCGATGTCGCTGTTGAAAATGTTTCACGCTGTCAGAGCGGAAATCTGAATTTTCTTAAGGATTTGTCAAATATGCTCGGAAGTGATGTTAAATTTGTTCTTGATACAAAGCAGGCTGTACGCTCAAAGGAAAATGTTTTTGATATTGTAAAGACTCTGAAAGAAAAAATTATACACGTTCACCTGAGTGACAGCGGAGAGCTTGGCGACTGCCTTATGCTCGGAAAGGGCAGGCTTAATATACGCCGTCTTATATCAGAAATTTATTCATATAATCCCGATGTTTCGGTTATACTTGAACTTTACAGAACAAATTTCAGCGGAATTTCCGATTTGGTCAGCAATTACAACGTTATTGAGCAGACTATCAGAAATATTTCCCTTGCTGAAAACTAAGAAAGGATTTGAAAAAAATATGAAATGTCCGTTTTGCGGTTCACTTGATTCAAAAGTTATAGATTCACGCTCCTCTGATGATAAAAAAAGAAGAAGGCGTGAATGTACGGAATGTCACAAAAGATTTACTACCTATGAAACTGTTGAAACTCCTCTGCTTTCCGTCAGAAAGCGTGACGGAACATACCAGCTCTATGACAGGAACAAGCTTATAAAAGGCATATATACTGCAATAAAAAAACGCCCCATATCGGCTCAGGAAGTAGAACATATAGCGGACTGTATTGAAAATACTCTTGCAAACGAAATGAAAACTGTTATATCCTCAAAAGCCATCGGTGAAATGGTTCTCGAACAGCTTAAAAATATTGACCCTATCGCATATATAAGATTTGCTTCAGTATATAAGGATTTTTCCGATGTAAAGAGCTTTATATCCGTTATATCCGAACTCGAAGGAACAGAAAAATCCTAATGAACGCTGATTATATAGTCTGAATCATCTTCTGCATAAATTGCAGAAGATACAGCTTTTCCGTCGCATACTATAAGTTCCGCCAGAAGATTTTTATTTTCGGGAGCATAGTTTTTTATTCTGTATGTATAAAGTACAGCGTCCATTCCCTTACATTCACGCAGTGGAAGTTTCTGCTTATCCTGAATTTTTGCAAAATTTTCATAGCTTTCACTGAATTCAGACGGAATTGTTATATCCCTGCTGAAAATTTCCTCAGCCTCCCAACCGTGCAGTGCAAAATAATTTATTCGTTCGGCTGATGTTGATGCTGATACCATTGCAACAGGTTCGGGATTTTCTTTCTTTTCCGGTATAAATATAAAAACTGCTGTAAGAATTATTCCGGCTGACAAGATTATTTTAAAGGATTTTTTCATTTTTATTTCCCCCTTTGGCTATATTATATGCCATATATTCCGGACAAATACATTAAAAAATTTTTTAAGGAGATTTCATGAGATTAGATAAATTTATTTCAGACAATTCCATACTTTCAAGAAGTCAGGCAAGGGAGGCAATAAAAAAGGGACTTGTAAAATCTGACGGAGTTGTCATTAAAAAAGCTGATTTTCAGGTCAGCAATGATAAAAATAAAATTGAATATGACGGAAATATTATTTCATACAGAAAAAACAGATATATTCTTCTTAACAAGCCTGCCGGATATGTATGTTCCACAAATGACCCCGACAGTCCGACCGTTCTTGAACTTATTCCGCCCGAACTTTCAAAAAAGGTTTTTCCTGCCGGACGGCTTGACAAGGATTCAGAGGGGCTTGTGCTTCTGACCGATGACGGAGAGCTTTCACACAAAATTCTTACTCCCGAAAAACATGTTCCTAAATTATATATTGTGAAACTTGCCGAATGCTTTAAAATTCAATATATTGACTTATTCGCTTCCGGCATATCTCTGGGCAATGGTGAAGTATGCATGCCTGCTAAGGTTTTTCCTGTTGAAAACAACGATTTATGGGCAATTGTTGAGCTTAAAGAGGGAAAATATCATCAGGTTAAAAGAATGTTCGCATCAGCAGGAAATCAGGTTGAATATCTTTTCAGATTCTGTATGGGAAATCTTCAAATCCCCGAAAAACTGGCAATCGGAGACTTTATGGAACTTATGCACAAAGATGTTGAAAAATTGCTCGAACCTCCCGATTATAACTGTATTCTGCAGAATTTATATGTATATTTTTCGTCATATTTGATAAACAAATAATCATAACTTTGGAGATTTAGTGTATTGCAAAATTCAGAAATATTTGTTATTATATTATTGTAGCTGATACTGCGTTTTCATTTACGTTTAAGGATTAGCAAAAATTTTTATGGGAGGACTTACTTTAAATGGCAGGTTTAATTTTAAAACATATTTATAAAAAGTATCCGGGCGGTTTCGTTGCCGTTACCGATGTTGACTTTGAAATCAAAGATAAGGAATTTATTATCCTTGTTGGACCTTCAGGCTGTGGTAAATCCACAACTCTCCGTATGATTGCAGGTCTTGAGGAAATTTCCGAAGGTGAACTTTATATCGGCGACCGTCTTGTAAACGATATCGCACCTAAGGACAGAGATATTGCAATGGTTTTCCAGAACTACGCTCTTTATCCGCATATGACTGTTTTTGATAACATGGCTTTCGGTCTTAAGCTCAGAAAAGTTCCTAAGGACGAAATCGAAAGAAAGGTTAATGAAGCTGCTAAGATTCTTGACCTCTCTCACCTCCTCGAAAGAAAGCCTAAGGCTATGTCAGGTGGTCAGCGTCAGCGTGTTGCTATGGGTCGTGCTATCGTTCGTTCACCTCAGGTATTCCTTCTTGACGAGCCTCTTTCCAACCTCGATGCTAAGCTCAGAGCTCAGATGAGAACAGAAATTTCCAAGCTCCACAAGAAACTCGGTACAACATTCATCTACGTTACTCATGACCAGACAGAGGCTATGACTCTCGGTGACAGAATCGTTGTTATGAAGGACGGTTTCATTCAGCAGATTGATACTCCTCAGGTTCTCTATGAGCATCCTGTAAATCAGTTTGTTGCCGGATTCCTCGGTTCTCCTCAGATGAACTTCATCGATGCTGTTCTTAAAGATGACCTCGGTCAGTATGTCGTTGAATTCGGTTCAGAAGATTCAAGAACTCAGAAGGGTGTTAAGTACCAGATTATCGTTCCCGAATCAAAGGTTAACCGTGAACTCGCTAACTATGTAAACAAGGAAATCGTTCTCGGTATCCGTCCGGAAAGCGTTCACGATGAAGAAATGTATATCTCAAGTGCTACTACAGGTATTATCTCATGTACTGTTGAAATCACTGAAATGATGGGTGCTGAAACTTATCTCTACCTCAACTGTGAAGGTATCCCGATTACTGCAAGAGTTTCTTCACGTTCAACTGCTAAGCCTCAGGACGTTATTCAGGTTGCTCTTGACCCGAACAGAATACACCTCTTCGACAAGGAAACAGAAAAAACTATTGTAAGCTGATTTTTTTCAAGCTGTTCCACACAGGGCGGATTCCTTCCGCCCTTTTGTTTTGAATGAATTTTTTTCACCTTATTTTCATCAAATTATAGATATTTCCTATTGACTTATTGAGAATTTTGTAATATAATTATTGTAATTGTCATAAATGACACATTTCTATCTTTCAGGAGGTTAAAACGTGAAAAAGAAAAAAAATCAGAAAGCTGTTTTCTTTATAGTCTTTGCTCTGATAATTGCTTTTGCGTATTCCGCTGTTTTCGGTCTTGATACCCAGTACGGCGATATCGTCACAACAAGAATAAATGGCGTTGATGATATAAGACTTGGTATTGATATTCAGGGCGGTGTAGATGTCACTTTCAATCCGGCAGGTGACTATGATGCAACAGAACAACAGCTTGACGCTGCTACTGCTGTCATCAAAAACAGACTTAATTCATTGAATATCAATGACTATGAAGTTTACAGCGATGATAAAAGCGACAGAATTATTGTCCGTTTCCCTTGGCAGGCAGGCGAAACCGATTTCGACCCCGAAAATGCCGTTAAGGAACTCGGCGAAACTGCTGAACTTACTTTCAGATATGGTTCGGATTATGAAACCGACCCCGAAACTAATGACGTTATCCCGACAGGTGATATAATCCTCAATGGTTCCGATGTAAAATCAGCTCAGCCCGGAAGTCAGTACAATGATACAACAGGTGCTTATGAATATGTTGTACAGCTCCAGCTCAACGATACAAGCACTGACGGAGAATCCGGCAAAGACAAGTTCGCCTCGGCTACTGCTGAACTTGCGGGTTCATCTACTCCTATATCCATATGGATGGATAACACTATGATTTCAAGCCCCACTGTAAGCACTGCTATTACTGACGGACAGGCTGTTATATCAGGTGACTTTACATATGAATCAGCTAAAAGTCTTGCTGATAAAATAAATTCAGGTGCTTTGCCTTTCAAAATGGAAACCTCAAGTTTCAAGACTATGGACCCTACTATGGGCAGAGGTTCTCTTGATGCAATGATTCTTGCAGGCTTTATCGCATTCGGATTTATTGCGGTTTATATGATTGTCCTTTACAGACTCCCCGGATTTGTTGCTGTTATAGCTCTTATAGGTCAGGTTGCCGGCACTCTCGCTGCTATATCGGGCTGGTTCGGATTTATGGACAGCTCCACGCTTACAATCCCCGGTATCGCCGGTATAATTCTTGCTGTCGGTATGGGCGTTGACGCAAATATTATCACAGGTGAACGCATTAAGGAAGAACTTAATTCCGGAAAATCTCTCGATTCTGCTCTTAAACTCGCATACAAGAGAGCTTTCTCGGCTATATTTGACGGAAATATTACTGTTGTATTTATTGCAATTATACTTATGGGTGCTTTCGGAGTTCCTTCAAGTCCTTTTGCAAAACTTCTTCATGTATTCTTTATGGCATTCGGAGCTACAACAGAAGGCGTTATATATTCATTCGGATATACACTTCTTGTCGGAATTATCCTTAACTTCCTTATGGGTGTATTTGCATCAAAGCTTATGGTTACATCACTCGCAAAATTCAAATGCTTCAAAAATAAAAAACTTTACGGAGGTGCTGTAAAATGAGTGAAAATAAAAATCAGACAGGCTCTCCGAATGTTAAAAAAGTCCGTGATTTCTGCGGTACAAGAAAGGTTTTTCTTATTATTTCGCTTTCGCTTATAGCTGTAACTATTCTTGCTACATTTATCCTCAAAATCAATGTTGCAATTGAATTTAAAGGCGGTACTATTCTGAATTACAAGTATTCGGGCGAAATCGATGAAAACGGTATAAAAAGCTCAATTGAGGAAATTATAGGCACTACCGTAAAAACAAATGTCGGTCAGAATATCAGCACAGGAGATTCAAATATAACTGTTTCCTTTACTTCCGCAAATGGTCTTACTGCTGAAAGACAGGCTGAAATCACTGATATGCTTCAGGAAAAATATCCGGAATCCGGTATAGAGCTTATCGATTCAAATGACGTTGCTCCGTCATCGGGACGTGAATTTTTCTTAAAATGCCTTGTAGCCGTTATTCTTTCCGCTGTTGTCCTGATTATATACATAGCTTTCAGATTCAAGAAAATAGGTGGTCTTTCTGCGGGTGTATGTGCAATTATTGCACTCTGTCAGGATTTGGTGCTTGTTTACGGTTCATTTATTATATGCGGGTTTGAAATAAATTCAAACTTTATGGCTGTTATACTCACAATTCTCGGATATTCTATAAACAATACTATCGTTATTTACGACAGAATCAGAGAAAACAGACAGATTATGCCTAAAGCCAAGCTTCAGGAACTTGTCAACCTCAGCTGTACACAGTCCCTTACACGTTCAATAAGAACTACTATTACTACTGTTGCAACTATGCTTATTGTAACAATCGTTGTTGCAGTAAACGGATATACTTCACTTTTAAGCTTTACTGTTCCGCTTATATTCGGCATGACACTCGGTGCTTATTCTTCGCTCTGCGTTGCTCCTATGCTCTGGGTATGGCACAATGAAAGAAAGGCTGAAAAAGATTAATCTGCTTTATAAAGACCGGTTTTTTAATTAACCGGTCTTTTTTACTGTTCCCATGATTTCGCTAAGCGTTCAGCGGAACTCTTTTTGTTAGAAAAATTATTTGAATTTGACTTGACATTTTTATGAATTTCATGTATAATATATGCATAAACTTTTTTTGGAGGGCGACAGCTTGGCTAAAAATAAATATGACAAGGAACTCGAAAAAACTCTTGAAGAACTTCGTGAATATAATCAGAAAAGAAAAAAGGAAAAAAATGAACTTCTTAATTTCTTTATAGGTCTGATTATGTTCGGTGCAGGTCTTTTTCTTATACTTCAGAATATAAGGGTAACTTCTTCATGGGGCGGTGGATATTTCTATCATATAGGCTCATGGGGTGTTCCGAATGGTCTTATAGTCGTTCCGCTGATTATAGGCGTATTTATGCTTTTCATTATGGACAGGAAAATTTTCGGCTGGATTGTCTGTGTACTGGGAATCGTTTTTATTCTGGCATCTGTCATTATGAGCGTACAGATTCGCTGGCTTCACTCTTCAGGCTATGCCTTTATACTTATGTTCGGACTTGTCGCCTCAGGCGGAGGTCTGATGCTTAAAGCTCTATTTAAATCAAAATAAAAGGAGAATTTTAACTATGGGTATTTTTAACAGAATCGGCGACATTATCAAGTCAAATGTAAATGACCTTATCGACCGTGCTGAAGACCCTGAGAAAATGGTCAAGCAGATTATAATCGATATGCAGAAGGAACTCAAAAAATCTACTGAGGCTCTCGGAAAGGCTAAAACAAGCGAAAGACTTGCCAAAAGACAGTACGAAGATGCTATGAAAGTTTCCGCTGAATGGGAATCAAAAGCTAAATCAGCACTTCAGGCAGGCGATACTGAACTTGCTAAAAAGGCTCTTGCTAAAAAAGTCAAGGCTGATGAAGATGTTGCAAACTATAAGGAAATGTATGATACAATTTCAACACAGACCGAAGCTATTGAAAATCAGGTTGAAGCTGTCAAGGCTAAGCTCGATGAAGCTAAAAGCCGTCAGGCTATGCTTATCGCACGTTCACAGATGGCTGATACAAAGAAAAATCTTGCACAGTCCCTCGGCGGTATAGATTCCTCCTCATCATCTGAAAAGTTTAACAGAATGGAAGAAAAGATTATCCGCAAGGAGGCAGAGGCTGATGCTTTTGCTGATATAGCCGGCACTGATTCAGGCAATGATGATTCAGATGAATTTGAAAAGCTCCAGACAGATTCAAAGGTAGATGCCGAACTTCAGAGACTTATGGCTGAAATGGGAAAAAATAACTGACGACTGGAAGTGATTCTTATGAACAAAAAGAAAAACTATGGTCTTATTCCGCTTCTCCTTGCAGTTTTTCTTGCAATAGGTTCAGTTGTATATATTATATGGCGTGGCGTAAGCAACAGGGCTTACTATGAAAAATGGAAGGACTATGACGATACAGGTCTTTGCTGACAGAATCAATAAAGGGACTGTAAAATAAAAATTACAGTCCCTTGTCTTTTAAACCGGAGGGTGCTTTGAAATTTATATTATTTATTGCATTGGCTTTTATTATATATGCTCTGACAGAAAATAAACTGATTCTTGTCACACGAACCGAATTTTTTAATACAGACAAGGATAAAATAAAAATAGTACACCTTTCAGATTTGCACAGGCGTTCTTTCGGCAAAAACAACAGCAGGCTTATTAAAAAAATCAGCTCTCTTAAACCTGATATAATTATATTCAGCGGTGATTTGATTACAAGGGACTGCAAATCGCTTGACAGTACGGAAATATTTGTTCAGAAACTTGTAAATATCGCTCCCGTGTATTTTTCATTCGGAAATCATGAACTCGATATGCAAAGGCTTTATCCCGATAAATATAAGAAATTTATATCCATTTTAAAAAATAACGGCGTTCACATTCTTGACAACAAATCCGAAAGCATTATAATAAACAACAGGAAAATCAATATAACAGGTGCATCGCTGAAATATTCAGTATACAAAAAAAATAATTCATATAAAAATCTTGACGGATACTCTGCCGATGAGATTTTTCATGATTTGGGAACTTTAGATAGTGAGTGTATTAATATACTTATAGCTCACAATCCTTTATTTGCCGGAACATATTCCGCATTGAATCCTGATTATACGCTCTGCGGTCATGTTCATGGCGGTATAGTAAGATTTTTTGGTATTCCTCTGCTTTCTCCCGAAAGAAAATTCTTTCCGCAGTATTCAAAGGGCGTTTTTGAAATAAACGGCATGAAACTTCTTGTTTCGGGAGGTCTCGGCAAGCTCAGGCTTTTCAATCCGCCCGAAATTCTTGTTTATTATATCTGATTTGTGAAAACTGTATAATTATATCAGTTCTTATTAACTTCATTTTTCTATTTAAAAATCAAAAAAATTTCCGGATATTATGGAAAATTTCCGCTAAAAGTGTTATAATATCCTTGACATTCTATTTCAGGAGGTCATTTATGAAAAAATTTCTTAAAGCAACACTTGCAGTAATTACTGGAATAACTGCCGTTTTCTGTATAATCACAGTATACAGCAGACTGAGCAGTAAAAAATATATTACTGTCAGCGAATAATATTTTTTATCAAAGAGGTCGATAATAATGGAAATCAAATTTACAAAAGCTCCACAGCTTAAAGCTAAGCCTGCTGATGAAAGCAAGCTCGGTTTCGGTCATATCTTTACCGATTATATGCTTGTTATGCCGTATGATGAAGGTCAGGGCTGGCATGACCCTGAAATCAAGCCTTACGGAAATATAGAGCTTTCTCCTGCTTCTATGTGCCTGCATTATGGTCAGACTGTTTTTGAAGGCTTGAAGGCTTACAGAACTGCTGACAATAAAATTCAGCTTTTCCGCCCCGATGAAAATTTCAAGAGACTTAATGTTTCAAATGAGCGTCTTGTTATTCCTCATCTTGATGAAGAACTTGCTATGCAGTGCCTTATGGAACTCCTCAAAATCGAAAAGGACTGGGTTCCGCATACTGAAGGCTCATCTCTTTACATAAGACCTTATATATTTGCTGTTGACCCGTTCCTTGGCGTAAAGCCCGGTTCACATTATTTGTTTATGATTATCCTTTCTCCTTCCGGTGCTTACTATGCAAGCGGTCTTGACCCTGTAAATATTTATGTTGAAAGCAAGTACGTACGTGCTGTAAGAGGCGGTATGGGATTTGCCAAAACAGGAGGCAACTACGCTGCTTCACTTATCGGACAGGACGAGGCTCACAAGCAGAACTATTCACAGGTTCTCTGGCTTGACGGCGTTGAACAGAAGTATATTGAAGAAGTTGGTGCTATGAATATATTCTTCGTTATCGACGGTGAAGTTATCACTCCTATGCTTCAGGGTTCAATTCTTCCGGGTATTACAAGAAAATCTTCAATAGAACTCTGCAAGAGCTGGGGTCTTAAAGTTACAGAACGCCGTATAACAATTCAGGAAGTTGCTGACGCTTACGACAACGGCAAGCTTGATGAAGTATTCGGTACCGGTACAGCTGCTGTTATATCACCGGTAGGACATCTTAAATGGAATGACAAGGTTATGGAAATAAACGATAACAAAATCGGAAAGATTTCCCAGAAACTTTATGACACTATGACCGGTATCCAGTGGGGCAGAATTGAAGATAAGTTCGGCTGGACTGTTGAAGTTAAGTAAAATATAAAACATTAAGGGCGACCATTGGTCGCCCGATTGCTTTAAAAAGCTCGGGGAGCAAGAATATTGCTCCCTTTTTTTGCGTGGAGCTTGTGACAGGATTCGAACCTGCGACCTGTTCATTACGAATGAACTGCACTACCAGCTGTGCTACACAAGCATACAATAATAGTATTATATCATCAACAAACGAAAAAGTCAATAGTTTAAATTCAAAAAAATTGAGAAAAATTATGAAGCAAAATAAAAATCCTTATCGTAAATAATAGAGAGGAGGAATTTAAAAAAATATTATATAACTATTGCAAAATTTGATAATATGTAGTATAATTATTTCATATTATGCTTTTTTGCAAAAAATAATAAGGAGGAAACCAATGGCAAGTAAAACTTTGGGCATAAATCAGCCGATACCTGCCGAAACTTCCGGAAACAGACTGAAAAGATGGTTTGACAGAAACTATATGTATCTTGCATCATTTTTTCTGCCGGTAGTGCTGGTATTGATTGCATATGCCAATTTCGACATTTATCCGTTCGGCAAGGAAGGTTCTGTTCTTGCACTCGACCTTAACGGTCAGTATATCTACTACTTTGAGGCAATAAGAGACGCTTTCTGGGGGGACGGAAGCTTTTTCTACAACTGGAGCAGAGACCTCTCCGGTGAATTTATGGGTATTATAGGATACTATCTTGCAAGCCCGTTTACACTTATACCGATACTTCTTCCGAGAACGATGATTCTTGAAAGTATCATGATAATGCAGTTATGCAAGCTCGGAACAGCGGGACTTACATTCAGTATCTATATACGCAAATCAAAGAATATTCAGCCTGTTCAGTCACTGATGTTCTCAACAGCATACGCTATGATGGCATATGCAGTAATTCAGACAATAGACCCGATGTGGCTTGACGGTATTGTATTTTTACCGCTTGTTGTACTCGGAATAGAGCATTTTATTGATGACGGCAGAAAAATAAACTACATAATACCTCTTGCAATAATGTTTGTAGCCAATTTCTATATCGGCTTTATGATTGCAATATTTACAGCACTTTACTATTTCTATTATCTTTTCTTTGGAACAGATACAAAGCTTAAAGCACAGGACTATTTGAAAAAGACGGTAATATTCGGCTTATGCACCGTAGTTGTATTGATGTGCAGTGCGTTTATGATACTTCCGGTATACAATGCACTTTCACTCGGTAAGTTTGAATTTTCGGGCAAGCCTGATTACAGCTTTTCAACGCAGTTTTCACCGATTGAGCTTGTGCCATGCCTTTTCCCGAATCAGTATTACTCTGTAAATATGCACGGCAAACCGGAAATATACTGCGGTATGATAACAACAGTTCTTTTACCGCTTTTCTATATGAACAGCGAAATAAAATGGAATAAAAAGGTAGGCTATTCATTTTTAGTAGCAGTGCTTTTCTTCAGTATGTATATCAAGCCTGCTGATATGATGTGGCACGGCGGACAGACTCCTAACTGGTTGCCTTACAGATATTCATTCCTTATGTCATTTGTACTTGTATCAATGGCAGTAACTACATTCTCAAAGCTTGAGGGACTGAAGCTTACTCCCGGAAAGATTGCCGGAGTATTTATCGGAATACTTGCCCTTGTAATGTATTTCGATGCAAAAATGCCGAGCTTTAACTATGTCAAAAAGGGCGATATAGTTTATGTTGACACAGCTATGACATTTATTTTCGGAATGGTTCTTGCCGGAATATATTTAATAGGTCTTTTCTTCATAAGCAAGAATATAAAGAAAGCAAAGACAGTTAATATAATATCAGGCGTGATGACTGTCGTTATATCAGCAGAGGCATGCTATAATGCCCTTGACTCATTCAAGAAAATTGATGAGGAAGTTGCATATTCTCCACGTACTTCATATTATAACGAAATTCAGGCGGGACGTGGCGTTACAGATGCACTTGAGGAATACGATACAGGTCTTTACAGAGCTGAAAAAACATTCTTCAGATGTGTAAACGATAACCTTGCATACGGCTTAAAGGGAATATCACATTCAAGCTCCGTAATGAATACGAAAATCATCAATTTCATAGAAACTATGGGCTATTCTATGAGAAGCTATGTTACACGCTATGACGGAAACACACCTCTTGCGGATTCAATGCTCGGAATAAAATATGTTGTTGATGACAACAACAATTCAAGCCTGCTTAATCCCAGTTATGAACCTGTTTTCAGCTATGACTACAAAAACAATAAGGGTGAGGACGAAAAGCTTACTGTATACAGAAATCCTGATGCACTTTCAATAGGCTATATGATTGACAAGTCTATAACAAATCTCGCATTCCTCGGAAATGACAATCCTTTTAACAGTCAGAATATGTTCCTCAGCACATCAACAGGAAATACAGATTTCCTCAATCAGAACGGTTCTATCCTTATAAACGGCAACAAGGAATATTATACACGTCTTGACACTGAAATTTCAACACAGCAGATTCAGATTTCACCATACGGAGACCAGACATTATATACAGCAGATGCAGATGCTATTGACCCTATAATCAATATACACTTTACAGCACAGACAAGCGATGATATATATATGTATCTCAAAACACAGAACGAAAAAGCTGTTAATACATGGATTTCAAGCGAAAAGGGAACAGACGGTCAGTTTACAAATCATAAGTCACTTGGTTCAGGTGCATACTTTGAAAATCATAACTATTCAATAGTAAGAGTAGGCTCTTTTGAACCCGGTACAGAAATTGAAGTCCGTCTTACTGTCAGACTTAATTCAACCGAACCGGACAAGGAAGAATATACTATAATAAAAGATTTCCAGTTCTATCAGTTCCACAAGGATTTATTTGATGAGGATATTGCACTTCTCAAACAGAATCAGTGGGAAATTACTGATTACAATGACAGATACATTGAGGGAACTATTACTGCCGAAGAAGGTCAGATTATGCTCACAACAATCCCGACTGAACCCGGCTGGAATATAAAGGTAGACGGCAAAAAAGTTGAACCTGTGGAAATTCTCAAAGCGTTTATCGGAATTGAGCTTGAACCCGGTACACATACAGTTACTATGAAATATACTCCTCCCGGATTTAATCTCGGAATTGTAACACTTATTCTCGGTATAGCTATAATTGTTTTAATTTATCTTAAGAGCGATAAGGCTATATATGCACAGCTTGTTGAAAAACAGAAAAAGCTTGAGGAAGAACAGATTAAAGCTCAGGAAAAGGCTAAATCAAAGGCAAACAAGCTTATAAAATCAAAGGGTGCTGTTGCAAATATCGATATATCTGAAATCGATAAAAAAGACAATCCCGAAAATACTGACGATAAAAATAAAGAATAATCTTTTAAGGGCAGTTTTTCTGACTGCCCTTTTTTTCATTAAGAAAATTAAAATTTCTGTTGACTATTGGCGGAAAAGATAGTATAATAGTGAAAACGGCTTTGAACGTTTTGTTTTTTTCATGAAAGGACGTGTTTTTATGTTGGAATTTAAAAAGGTAGTAACTCCGGAGGAAATCAGAGAAACTTCTGACCTTGCCCGTGAAATCTGGAATCAGCATTTTATCTGTATTCTCTCTCAGGACCAGATTGATTATATGGTTGATAAATTCCAGTCACCGGAGGCTATTTCCGCACAGATTGATGAAGAAGGCTATCAGTACTATAACTTTGTGCTTGACGGAGAAAAAATCGGATATTTTGCCATATGCGAAAAACCCGATAATACGCTTTTCCTTTCAAAGCTTTATATCAAAAAGGCTTTCAGGGGAAACGGATACGCAAGGCAGGCTTTTGAATTTATCAAGGATATAGCAAGAAAAAACGGAAATACTATGATTTGGCTTACTGTCAATATACATAACAATGCTGTCCCGATTTATGAAAAAATGGGTATGAAACGCATAAGAAGCGAAATTACCGAAATAGGCCACGGCTATGTTATGGACGACCATATATATGGATTTGAACTCTGAGGCATGCTATGAATGAATGTGAAACCTGTGCATACTATTATTATGATGATGAATTTGAGTGCTGGGTATGCGAAAGAAATCTTGATGAAGATGAATATGCAAGACTGATACAGGGACATTATAAGCACTGCCCTTATTACCGTGACGGCGATGAGTACAAAATAAGCCGTAAGCAGTAAATATCGACAAATAATATAAGCTCTGTTTGTGTAATATTACGGTTTTTTCTTAAAATATATCAGAAATACTGGACATATCAGTTTTTTTAGTATAAAATAACTGTATTACATAGCTGTCGGAGGTTTTTCATATGAAAAATTTAACCAGAAAATATATATCCGAAATTGCCGGTACTTTTATACTTGTGTTTTTCGGGTGCGGTACTGCAATGGCAACTAATGCAAATGTTGTAGCAACTTCTCTTGCGTTTGGCTTGTCAATAATAATTGCAGGCTATTCAGTCAGTCAGTCAAGCGGTTGCCACCTGAATCCCGCTGTATCGTTCGCTATGCTTGTTGACGGCAAAATGAAACTGAGGGATTTTATAGGCTACACAGTATCGCAGATTGCAGGCTCATTTATAGCTACAATTATCCTTGCTTTGCTTGTCAAATGCGGAGGATTTTCAAATCTTTTCGGAATGGAAAAAAATCATATCAAGGATTATTCCTTTGGTGCGAATGGTTTCGGGAATCTTAATTTCTTCGGAGCTTTAATTGCTGAAATTGTTCTCACTTTCGTTTTTATAACAGTTGTTCTTTCTGTTACAAAAAGCAAGGATATGTCTGTGAGAAAAAATGCTCCGGTATTTATTGGAATTGCTCTTACTTTTGTACATCTTGTCGGAATAAATCTCACTGGTACTTCCGTAAATCCTGCAAGAAGTATCGCTCCGGCATTCTTTGCAATAGCAAATACAGGCGGTGCATCAATTGCACAGCTCTGGGTATTTATAATAGCTCCTCTTGCCGGTGCTTTCTTTGCAGTAGCATCAAACAGCTTTTTCAATCAGAATAATTAGTTTACCGATACGGGCAGAAAAAACAAATTCTGCCCGTATTTTTTGTATTCTAATAATACTTTCAGTATTATTAAGATGTAATATTATACCCTGTAAATAATCGGTTTTATGACTTTATTTATGGTTTATTTCTGTTTTTACTATAATTTATATATCTGGATATATTTTCCTATGTAAAAAATGCACAACAAATAACTATACTGTTTGTTATGATATACAAATTATATTATTACTGCTTGACTTTTCTTTCCTTTGATATTAAAATAGATTTACAGATATAAAATGTCAGAGGAGATAAAGATGACTGATAAGGAATTACGCAGACTTAAACGTGATGAACTTCTTGAAATACTTTTCTATCTTCAGAAAGAAGTTGATAACCTCAAACAGCAGAATCAGGAACTTCAACAGCGTATAGAAAATCTTACTTTAAATAAACAGTCGCTTTCCGATGAGGATTTGAACAGGATTTCACAGATTATTAAAGATGCTCTTAATCCTGTTAAGACTGATGAAAATATCAGTGATTCTCCGGAATCCGCTGAACAGGAACGGAGCAGTTAATTTATGGCGAATTTCGATAAAAATAATCTGCCCACTGCTGAACAGCTTTCCTCTGAACTTAAACGCATAAGATATAAAA
>JAEDMB010000127.1 GCA_016303235.1 Oscillospiraceae bacterium | reverse complement strand
ACAGCACCGTATTTTTCAAGCAAATCCTCCGGAACGCCGAGAAATTTATTTTTCATGCGGTTTGAATAGGTGCATATACCTAATTCAAATACAGATGATGCACCCGCAACGGAAGTGATTATTTCTGAAATAAGACCACCGGTACAGCTTTCCGCAGAAGCGATTTTCCAGTTTCTTTGCTTTAACAATTTTACAACATTTGATACCGTTTTGTCAAGTTTATTATCTGCACATTCAGATAAATATCTATCTTGAACCAATATAAACACCCTCTCTTATATATATTACACAAAATATCAAGGTATTATTTTAATATAATATTAATAAAATATAAGTTTTAAACATAGAAGATTTTCATTTCAGTATCTTCAACAGCTTTCTGAATCAAAGGTTCAAAGTCAAACTGTGCCTGAGCCTTTTCAACATCAGAGAGAGCCGGTCTTACTTTCGGGTGCTTCGGAGTGAATACAGTACAGCAGTCCTCATAAGGAAGCGTTGATATATCAAAAGTATCGATTTTTCTTGATATTTCGACTATTTCTGTTTTATCCATACCGATAAGCGGGCGGAATACGGGAATACGTGATACAGCATCAGTACATGCAATTGCGGAAAGTGTCTGGCTTGCAACCTGTCCGACGCTTTCGCCTGTAATAAGTGCAAGGCAGTCGTCTTTTTCAGCAATTCTCTGAGCAATTTCCATCATAATCCTACGCATTATTACTGTAAAATATTCCTCGGGGCAGTTATTTTTTATAGCCTCCTGAATTTCAGTGAACGGAACACAGAAAAATGCAATATTTCCGCAGTAATCGGTCATTTTTTCGCAGAGCTGTTCAACTTTCAGCCTTGCTCTTTCGGAAGTATACGGAGGGCTTACATAGTGTATAGCTGATATGTGTATTCCACGCTTAGCCATCATATAACCTGCAACAGGGCTGTCAATTCCTCCTGAAAGAAGAAGAAGTGCATTTCCACTGCTTCCGACAGGAAGTCCGCCTGCTCCCTTGATATTTTCTGCATGTACATATGCATTTGTATCACGGATTTCAACGGTAACTGTTACCTCCGGATTTTTTACATCAACTTGCAGATTCGGGAACTTTTCAAGAAGAACTCCTCCGAGCTGATTGCAGATTTCGGGAGATTTCATAGGGAAAGACTTATCCGCACGCTTTGCCGTAACCTTAAAAGTTTTAGCATATGAGAGAATATCTTCAAGATATTCAAGACTTTGCGTGCATATATCGGAAAAATCCTTTTCACATACACAAACACGGCATATTGATGCTATGCCGAATATTTTTTTAAGCACGTCAACAGTTTCGGAAAGGTCTGAAATTTCCTCATCAGGTTCAACGTATACAGTCGACTGTGCTTTTGTAACGGAAAACTTTCCGATTTTTTTAAGTCTGTACTTTATATTCTTTATCATTATGCTCTCGAAAGTACTTTTATTCAGTCCCTTGAGTGCAATTTCGCCGTATTTTAAAAGTATAATTTCTTTCATAACAAAAAACTCCGTTTATTTTGATTTAAGTATTTTCTGCTGACCTTCTTTGAGAACGTCAATAAATTTATCTATTTCCTCTTTTGTATCGGAAAAATCAAGGCTTATTCTTAAAGCACTGTCTGCAAGCTTCTGACTTAATCCAAACTCATCAAGCACACCGCTTTTCGCTCCCTTTGAACATGCCGAACCGCTTGACACATAAATTTCATGACTTTCAAGCCAGTGGAGCATTATTTCCGAACGTATTCCCGATACAGATATATTTATTATATATGGAGAGGCATCAGGATTTGAATTTATTGTTATATCATCAAGCTCAGAAAGACGTGAACAGAGATATTTTTTCAGTTCAGAAACATATCTGTAATGTCCTTCAATATGCGGATTGAGTGCCTTTACGGAAGCTCCGAATCCCATTATAAGCGGAACGCTTTCTGTTCCGGAACGTATTCCGTTTTCCTGCTTACCGCCGTTTATAACAGGAATAAGCCTTATTCCCTTTTTTATATATAATGCTCCGACACCCTTTGCGGAATGTATCTTATGACCGCTGAGTGATATTAAATCCGCATTCAATTCCCTTGTCTTTACGGGAATTTTCATAAATCCCTGAACGCAGTCGCAATGCGTTACAACATCGGGGAATTTCCTTTTAACTGCGGAAAATATTTTCCTGACAGGAAGTATATAGCCGGTCTCGTTATTCACAAGCATTACAGATACAAGACAAGTATTTTCATCAACGGCATTTATAAAATCATCGGGATTGAAAATTCCGTTTTTATCGGGAGATATTCTTACAACTTCAAAACCGGATTTTTCAAGCTCGTTAATGCTCTCCTTTACTGATGAATGTTCAACAGATGATGTTACTATACGCTTTTTTCTTTTTCCGTATGCCATTGCAGAACCCTTTATTGCCATATTACTGCTTTCAGTAGCTCCGGAAGTAAAATATATACATCTGCTTTCACAGCCTATTGAATCAGCAATAATTTTTCTTGCCTCGTCAACGGCAAGCTGTGCCTTGACTCCCATTGAATGAAGTGAGGAGGGATTCCCCCATAATTCCGAAAGTCCTCTGTTTACAGCCTCAATTGCCTCTCTGCATGGCTTTGTTGTAGAGGCATTGTCAAAATAAATACTCATTTAATTTTATCACCTTCCGTTTTATTATATCATACTGCCGAAAAGATTTCAATTAATTTTCAAAATTATTCTGATTTTTTTCATTCAAACTCTTTCAATCCAAATTAAAATGTGCTATAATAAAAAAAAACATCATGAATTTAACGGAGGCTTACAAAATGAATCCGGATTTAAAGCACATCAGAGAAAAAGAAAAATATCTGCTTTCATTTCTTCTCGGATTTCTGTCACTTTTAATATCATTACTACCCGTAATAATTGCGGATAAAGGTTATTTTATTTATTACGGTGATTACAATTCACAGCAGATTCCGTTCTACATACTTGCAAACAATGCCGTAAGAAACGGACAGTTCGGCTGGAACTGGTTCACGGATTTAGGCTCTGACTTTATAGGCTCATACTCCTTTTATTTAATAGGAAGTCCGTATTTCTGGATTACAACTGTTCTTCCGAAATGCCTTGTAACTCTTTCAATGCCGTTTCTTCTCTGCATAAAGCATGGAATGGCTACCCTGACGGCATACGTATTCATAAGAAAATTCGTCAGAAATAAAAACGCATGCATTATAGGCGGACTTCTCTATGCTTTTTCGGGATTTCAGATTTTCAATATCTTCTTCAATCATTTTCAGGACGTTACATCATTCTTTCCGCTTATGCTGATAGCTATGGAGGAACACATAAATAATAACCGAAAGGGAATATTTGCCGTTACAGTTGCTCTTATGGCATTTCTGAATTACTTTTTCTTTACAGGTCAGGCAGTATTTCTGATACTTTATTTTATATTAAGATTAAAGTCACCCGATTTCAATGCGACATGGAAAAAATTCTTTACGCTTGCACTCGAAGCCGTATGCGGTACTATGATTGCCGGATTTATACTTCTTCCGTCAGCACTGATTATTCTTGACAATTACAGAGTTACAGAATATCTTTTCGGAATGGACATGGTCGCATACAATGACAGAACACGCATATGGAGAATTATACAGTCGTTCTTTATGCCCGTTGATGTTCCCGCAAGACCTAATCTGTTTGATTCAAAATATGCAAAATGGTCATCAATAGGCGGATATTTTCCGCTGTTCTCAATGGTCGGAGTCATAGCTTTCATACAGAAAAACAAAAAACACTGGGCAAACAGATTATTCTTTATATGTACAATATGTGCATTTATTCCGGTATTAAACAGCAGTTTTTATATGTTCAACAGTTCATACTATGCAAGATGGTTCTATATGCCGTTGTTAATTATGGCTATGATGACAGCTCATGCACTCGATGATGAAGAAGCTGATTTTTCACTCGGAATTAAAATATCTTCTGTAATGCTCGGAGCTTTCGGAATAATTTCACTTCTCCCCAAAAAAGAAAATGAAAAAATCGTATGGTTTGACCTTCCGAGAGATTTGGCATATTTCTGGCTTACCCTTGCATGTGCAGTCGTATTTATGATATTTACATATTTTATATGGCTTAAAAAGAAATCAGGAATAAAATTCATCAATCAGGCTGTACCGCTTACAGTTATATCATGCATAGGCTGTACCCTTTTAGCTGTAATTTACGGTGCAAACTCCCCGAAAACTGCAGATGAATTTGTTGATGCCTCCGTAAAAGGGCAGGACAGCGTATATGAACAGGTAAGTGAGGATAATTTCTTCAGAGTTGATATATCAAAGGATTATGACAACTATCCTATGAGCTGGGGACTTCCCTCAATGAGAGCTTTTCAGAGTGTTGTTTCACCGTCAATTATGGAATTTTACGATAAAATAGGGATTCAGCGTGATGTTGCCTCACGCCCCGAAACTTCACACTATACTTTAAGAGGTCTTTTCTCCGTAAAATACTACTATCAGAAAAATGACCGGTACGAAAATTCAGATACAAAGGAAGAAATAAATATTCCCGAAGAACTTCCAGGCTTTGAATTAGTTGAAAAAGGAAAATATTTTGATATATATGAAAATAAGCTGTATATTCCTATGGGATTCGCCTATGATTCCTATATAAGGGAATCAGATGCCGAAAAATACGGCAATACTATGACGGAAAGAGCCTTGCTCACCTCACTTGTATTAAATGATGAACAGGCTGAAAAATACAGTGATATTCTTAAAGAAAAAAGCTCCGCTGAAATATCAGGCTTAGGAAAAAACGACTATAAAAAATTCTGTGAAGAAAAACAATCGGTTTCATCTGATTCATTCACATACGATTCATACGGCTTTGAATCCGAAATATCACTCGAAAAATCACAGCTTGTATTTTTCAGCGTTCCTTACAGCAAAGGCTGGTCTGCTGAAGTAAACGGAAAGCCTGCTGATGTTGAAAAGGTTTCATACGGCTTTATGGCTGTAAAATGCGATTCCGGACAGAATACAATTACATTCAGATACAGAACTCCCGGACTTTATGAGGGTTTTGCAGTTTCAGTTGCCGGAATTGTTATCCTTACTGCATATCTTCTGATATGCCGTAAAAATAAAGATAAAAGCGGTCACAGACATTACTATAACTACAACTCTTGTGAAAGCAAAATAAAAGCTTCTCTCGATTACGAGAAAAGCTTAAAAAATAAATTTAAGGAGACTGATTAAAATGCATCTTGAAGAAAAAACACTTTCAAGCGAAACTATTTATGAGGGAGTAATATTCACCGTAAAAAAAGATTCCGCTGAACTCGAAAACGGTACAGTTGCAAG
>JAEDMB010000126.1 GCA_016303235.1 Oscillospiraceae bacterium | reverse complement strand
AGTTTTTGCGGAAAAATTCTTGACAAACAGAAAAAAATATGATACAATCATATTTAGCTTATGTACATACAGCTTGATTAAAAACTTAATAAATGTAAACGGTGCTTTGTTATTATATAGCAGAGTTAAAAGGGAAACAGGTCAGAATCCTGTGCGAACCCGTCACTGTATCTGAGGAGTGCGGAACTATTATGTCACTGATTTTTTATCGGGAAGGCTGTTCTGTGTGTTGATTCACAAGTCAGGAAACCTGCCGTTTATGAAGTACAGGAATGAAAAATTCCAAATCACGAGGTATTGATTGTACATTTATGGCACTGTCCGAAAGGCAGGGGCTTTGTTTGCTGTACTTTCTTTTTCTTCGGGAAAAGAAAGTATTTTTTTGTCAATGCCTTCTGATTGAAATTTATTTTAAAATCAATCGGAGGAAAATTTTATTATGAAGAGATTAAACACTATGCTTTTAGCTTTAACATTTACATTATCCATGATAACAGGGTGCGGAAATTCCGGAAATTCTTCGGAAACAGTTCCGGATTCTTCATCGGAAAATTCAGTTTCCGAATCATCTGAAAATTTTGATGAAAATGATGACGAAAATTATGATACCGGTGACGCATCACTTGACAATACCCGCAATCAGGACGGAATAGGCGAAAATGAACTTCTTGTTCTTAGTTTCGGAACAAGTTTCAATGACAACCGACGTCTTACTATCGGAGCAATCGAAAATGATATTGAAAAGGCATTTCCCGATTATTCAGTAAGACGTGGATTTACTTCAAATATCATAATCGACCATGTAAAAAAACGTGACGGCGTATCCATAGACGATATTAATGAATCACTTCAGAGAGCCGTTGACAACGGAGTAAAAAATCTTGTTGTACAGCCTACGCATCTTATGAACGGCATTGAATACGATGAACTTGTCGGAAAAGTTGCAGATTATGCTGATTCCTTTGAGAAAATTTCAATCGGCGAACCTCTGCTCACAAGTGATGAGGATTTTAAGGAGGTTGAAAAGGCGATAACAGAATGGACTTCCGAGTATGATGATGGCGAAACTGCCATATGCTTTATGGGACACGGTACAGAGGCAGAATCGAATGCAGTTTACACTAAAATGCAGGATATGCTTACTGCTGACGGATACAGGAATTATTTTATTGGAACTGTTGAGGCATCTCCGACACTTGATGATGTTATGAAATCTGTAAAAGCAGGAAACTATAAAAGAGTAGTTCTTCAGCCGTTAATGGTAGTTGCAGGCGACCACGCTAATAATGACATGGCAGGCGATGAGGAAGATTCATGGAAATCCGCTTTTGAAAAAGAGGGTTATAAAGTTGAATGTCTTATACGTGGGCTTGGAGAAAATGAAAGAATAAGAAATCTCTATGTAAGCCATGCAAAGAAAGCTGTTGAATCTCTTTCCGGAATGTCTGCTGTTCCGGTTCAGAATACTGAAAATACCGAACTGTCTCCCGTTTATGCATCGGATTTGAATGACGGAGTATATAAAATATCAGTTGATTCAAGTTCATCAATGTTCAATATTACAGACTGTGAGCTTACAGTAGCTGACGGAAAAATGACAGCCGTTATGACTATGGGCGGAACAGGCTATTTATATGTATTTATGGGCAAGGGAGAAAATGCAACGGAATCGGAATATATTCCGTTTGAGGAACAGAGCGACGGCACACATACCTTTACAGTTCCCGTTGAATCTCTGAATACTGAAACAGAATGTTCTGCATTCAGCAAGAAAAAAGAGGAATGGTATGACCGTACACTTGTATTCAATTCTGATTTACTTCCTCAGGAGGCTTTTAAAAATTCAGACAATTCAGAAAATACCGAGCTTAAAGACGGTGAATATACAGTAGAAGTATCTCTTGAGGGCGGTTCTGGAAAGGCAACAATAGAATCCCCTGCAAAGCTTACTGTTGAAAACGGTCAGGCATATGCTGAAATAGTATGGAACAGTCCTAACTATGATTATATGATTTGTGAAAATCAGAAATATCTTCCCATTAATACAGACGGAAATTCTGTATTTGAAATTCCCGTTTCCGCATTTGACGAAAAAATAAATGTATCAGCAGATACAACAGCAATGAGTACGCCTCATGAAATAGAATACACACTTTATTTTAATTCGGAAAGTATAAAAAATGAAACAGATTAAATTGCTTTGGGCAGTCGGAATAATTCTTGTTATTCTGACTGCCTGCGGTAATCAGAAAGAACAGATTTTATCAAATCATAAACCCACAGGAAATATGGAGCTTAAATATGCTGAACAGTTTTCCGTTGAATACTATGAAAATGATATTTCGCTTGTAAGCGTAAAGGACGGCAGACAGTATATTATAGTTCCCGAAGATGAAGAAATTCCCGAGGGATTTCCCGAATCCGCAACGGTAATAAAACAGCCTGTTGAAAATATTTATATATCCGCATCATCATCAGTTGACCTGTTTAACGCATTGGATTCCCTTGATAGAATATATGCAGTTTCAACCGCAAAAAAAGACTGGTCATTGCCTTATGTTCAGAACGCTATGGACAGCGGAAAAATACTTTATGCCGGAAAGTATTCATCGCCCGATTATGAAATGCTTTTGTCGGGGAAATGCGGTCTTGCCGTTGAATCTACAATGATATATCATTCACCCGAAATTATGGAGCTTCTTGAAAGTCAGGGAATACCGGTAATTGTGGAACGTTCAAGCTATGAGCCTCACCCTCTGGGGCGTATGGAATGGATAAAGCTTTACGGTTTAATTCTCGGGAAGGAAAAGGAGGCAGAGGAATTTTTCAATGAAAAATCCGCAGTTGTTGAGAATATAAAATCATTCGGAGATACCGGAAAAACAGCCGTATTTTTCTATATAACGTCAAACGGTTCTGTAAATGTACGCAAGACGGGTGACTATATTTCAAAAATGATTGAGCTTGCAGGCGGAAATTATATATTAAGTGCGGAAAGCCTTAACGTTGAAGAAAATGCACTTTCCACAATGAATATGCAGTTTGAGGCATTTTATTCGCTTGCAAAAGATGCTGATTATCTGATATATAACAGTACAGTTGACGGACAGCTTGATACGCTTGACCAGCTGATTGAAAAAAACAGTCTGCTTGCGGATTTCAAGGCGGTTCAGAACGGAGATGTATGGTGTACCGATAAAAATATGTTTCAGCAGACAACGGCAACGGCGGAAGTAATATCGGATTTCAATAAGATTTTCAGCGAAAGCACAGAAAATACTGAATTTATATATCATCTTTCATAACGGCAGAAAGGAAAATAATGAAAAATCAGAAAATATATCATACATTATGCTTTGTTTTTCTTATTGGAATACTTGTAATTTTTCTTATGCTCAGTATCTATTCGGGGAGCATAAAATATTCTCCCGAAAAGATTACAGAAGTGCTTTTCGGAAACTGCAGTGATAATTCATTGGCAAGAATAGTAAAGGAAATTCGTATTCCGAGAGCAACAGCATCGGCAGTTTTAGGCGGAGCATTGGCAGTTTCAGGATTTCTTTTACAAGTATTTTTTTCAAATCCGATAGCAGGCCCTTTTGTACTGGGAATATCTTCGGGAGCAAAGCTTGCTGTTGCTATGACGATGATATTTTTTCTCGAAAAGGGACTTATTTTAAATTCTGCCGGAATAATGCTTTCTTCGTTTATTGGTTCAATGATTTCAACGGGATTTATACTTGCCGTTGCAGGCAGAGTCCGGAAAAGTTCTTCGCTTATTGTAAGCGGTATAATGATAGGCTATATATGTTCAGCCATTACGGATTTTGCCGTTACATTTGCCGATGATTCAAATATTGTAAATCTTCATAACTGGTCAATGGGAAGTTTTTCGGGAATAGATTCCGGTGATATAAAAGTAATATCAGCGACAGTATTTCCTGTACTTGCTCTGACTATGATAATGTCAAAGCAGATAGGAGCTTACCGCCTCGGAGAAACATATGCAGGAAGTCTGGGAATAAATATAAAGCTTTTCCGTGTAATGCTTGTACTGCTTTCAAGCATACTTTCCGCAACGGTAACGGCTTTTGCAGGGCCTGTATCATTTGTAGGAATAGCCATTCCGCATATTATAAGGGGAATCCTTAAAACATCAAAGCCGTCTCTTATTATTCCGGCATCATTTCTCGGGGGAGCGTCATTCTGTCTGATGTGCGACCTTATAGCAAGAACGATTTTTGCTCCGAATGAACTTAGTATAGGTTCAGTAACGGCAGTTTTCGGAGCTCCGGCAGTAATATTTATAATGCTCCGCCGAAAGAAAACGGAGGTTTGAATAATATGGGAAATCCTGTTTTGCATACGGAAAAGCTTTCAGTCGGATACGGCAGGAAAATTATTGCAGGAGATATAAAAATATCCGTAAATTCTGGGGAAATACTTACTATAATAGGTGCAAACGGTTCGGGAAAGTCAACAATTCTCAAAAGCATATCCGGACAGCTTAAAAAAATTTCCGGAACTGTATACATAGACGGAAAAGATTTTGACAGAATGAGCAGAAAAAATATTTCTGAAAAAATATCCGTTATGATGACTGACCGCATAGAACCGGAACTTATGACATGCAGGGATATTGTTGAATACGGAAGATTTCCGTATACAGGACAGGCTGGTATTCTTTCGGCAAATGACCGCTTGAAAATCGATGAGGCAATGAGAACTGCCGATGTATTTGACATAGCAGAAAGAGATTTCAGCCATATAAGTGACGGTCAGAAACAGAGAGTACTTCTTGCAAGGGCAGTATGTCAGGAACCGCAGGTTCTTATTCTTGATGAACCCACATCATTTCTTGATATAAGATATAAGCTTGAACTTCTGAACATTCTGAAAAAGCTTGTGCGTGAAAAAAATATAGCAGTCATAATGTCACTGCATGAGCTTGACCTCGTTCAGAGAATTGCAGACCATGTACTTTGTATTGACGGAGGAAAGGCTGACCGCTACGGAACTCCGGAGGAAATATTTTCGGGTGACTATATCAGCAGACTTTATAAAATAACATCGGGTAGCTATGAAAGATGTATTCCGGAGCTTGAACCAGTAAGAGGTGAACCGCAGATTTTTGTTATTTCCGGCAACGGAACGGGAATAAATACATTCCGGAAACTTCAGAAAATGAATATTCCGTTTGCATCAGGAATACTCCACGAAAATGATATTGATTATTTTACCGCAGAAAGTCTTGCGGAAACTGTTATAACCGAAAAGGCTTTTGAACCTGTAAGCAGTGAAAACTTTATAAAAGCGAAGAAGATAATAGATTCCTGTCAGAAAGTAATATGCTGTCTTGAACAGTTCGGAACAATGAATATGCTTAACAAAAATCTTAAAGAATATGCGGAA